>CAZDPF010000096.1:0-9710 GCA_964507215.1 uncultured Chryseobacterium sp.
CACAATGTAGTAGCCTTGGGATCGCAAGCTGAATTCCTCGAAAAATTCACCACCAAAGGACAAGGAGTAATCATCAATGGAAAACTGATTACCCGTTCTTATGAAAAAGACGGTGAGCGCCGCTACATCACGGAAGTAGTTGCCAACGAATTTTTCCTTACTGGCTCAAAAGACTAACCTAAGCGTTAGTAAGAGATCGAGCGACCTCTCTTCGGGGTCGCTTTTTTATTGCAACGCTTTAACCAAGGGCTGAATGTTGGCAAACTCCAACAGACCTTCTTTGGCCATTTCCCTTCCATAACCTGAATCTTTCACTCCGCCAAAAGGGATGGCAGGATGGGAATACACTGCAGAGTTAATGTAAACACTGCCTTCATCTAACTGATCAGCTATTCTAATGGCTTCACTTTCCTTTTTTCCAAAGACCGTAGCTCCTAAGCCAAACCGACTGCTGTTGACCAACTTAATAGCCTCCGCTTCTGTTTTGTAGGTAGTAATGCTAAAAACGGGACCAAAAAGCTCCTGATCAAAAGCAATCATCCCGGGCTTTACTTTTTGTAAAATAACCGGAGTAAACTGTGTTTCCTTTCGGGCGAGTTCCCCCTTCAAGCGCGCCCCTTGTGCAATAGTTTGCTGAACCTGTTCTTCTAACTCTTTGGCCAAATCTATTCTTGCCAATGGCGCCAAGGTGGTTGTGACCAACAATGGATCTCCCATTCGCAAATCAGCTATGGTTTCTTCCAAACGATCTACAAATTCTTTTTCTTTTGATTTGGGAATAATGAATCGCTTACTTGCAATGCAGCTCTGTCCTGCGTTTACCAATCTAGCTTTCACTGCTTCTTTCACTGCTTTTTTTACAGAGGCGTCATCCAACAGAAGAAAAGCATTGCTACCGCCCAATTCCAAAACCGTTTTTTTAAGATGCTTTCCCGCCAAAGCGGCTACTGATCGACCTGCTTGTTCGCTTCCAGTTAAGCTTATTCCCCTCACCCGTGAATCTGCGATGATCCATTCTACATCACTGGGCGCAATAAATACATTTGTAAACAGTCCTTTTGGGAAGCCGCTCACGATAAATGCCTCTTCAATAAGTTCGGCTGTTAATCCCACAGATGAAGCATGCTTGATCCAAACCGCATTGCCGAGAATAAGGTTGGGGATGGCCAATCTAAAGACCTGCCAAAAAGGGAAATTCCAAGGCATAATACCGAAAACAATTCCTTGCGGCCTTGCTCTCAAACGCACGTGAGCACTTTGTACGGCAAAGACTTTCTCATGAAGAACTTCCGGCGCACAATCGAGATAATACTCACATAGCGCAGCACATTTATCAATCTCCATCTCAGCCTCAACAATGCGCTTCCCCATTTCATGGGTAATGGAAAGTGCATAGTGTTTTACATTTGAGCGAAGAGTAAAACACAGATTGCGAACGCGTTCTAGTCTTTGCTCTAGGCTCATCTTACTCCATCGTTCACGCGCTTTTCCAGTTTGAACAAACCGCTCTTCTAGTTCGTCAAATTGAAGCGTGTCTCTTCTGCCAATCTCCCTTCCCGTCCAAGGATTTACACTTATATACTGACTCATCCGAAATAGGCTTCTATTTGCTTCCAAAAGGGCACTTCCATTCCCTTTTGATAAGGTTTCTCGACCACATCCCAGTCCACACTAATCCTTTCGTATTCTGTCCTGCCCTTTCTGCGCGATAAATCTCCCAATTCCTCCAAGACCGGTTGAAGTCTAAAATGTCCTGAATCATATTTCCCTATGAAATTGATTGCTACATCCACTTTCCACTCTTTTTGAAAAGTACGGATTCGGGCATTTCTCAGAAGCACATCACACATTCCCGGAGTGTTTGGCTCAAGTCCCCAAACCTGAGGCGTGTCTAATGAAAGATTGTCCTTCCAGTCAGCAAGAGCGAATTCTACATTTGACAGTTCTAGAAGATAGTTATTGATAAACTCCGCGGTGCTTAATACCGACTTTCTTCTACTCCAATCATCTTTAAATTGACCAGATTCAACCAATAAGGTGGCTGCACCCAACTCTTGAACAAACTCCCCTACTGCTGTTGGATAATAGGACTCATCGAAGTAGGTGGTTGTAGATCGACTTACATTGCCCTTTGTCAACATTTGTAAAATAGCATATCTAATCTTTCTACGGTTGTTGAAATGCTCATTGCCCCAATTCTTACCGGGGTCACATTGTGGAATGGCCAAGGCCAGTGCGGCTCCTTCACCGCTGCCTCCAACGCTAAAAGTGGAGCGCTGATCATGGAGGTTTAGCGCATAATTTGGGCTTAACCTCTCAAGCAAATGAATGAACGCCCGCATTTCCGGGCTGTGCAAGGATCTCAGATCTCTGTTTAAATCGATGCCCTGTGCATTTTCACGTGTCCATGCCGAAGCTCCATCTGGATTGAGTTGCGGAACATATACTATTGTAAACTCTTGTAAAAATGGATGATCCTTCGGGGATTTACTCCACATATCCCCCAGTTGCATCATGGCCCTGAGCCCAGTGCTTTCATTGCCGTGCATCTGAGACCAGATCAAAACTTTCGTTGTACCGCACCCCCACTGCACAGTGTAGATGGGCCTATCTAAAAAACTATAGGACAACACTTTGTAATCTTTATCCTTGAGCCATACTTCCACTATTTCAGGAGAGATGTACAGTTCGGTATGCGCCTCCATAAACGGCTGAATTTGATAACGCTTCGCTAACAGAAATCACGCTTTCCGTTAATACATTGCGAGCATGAACATAAAACATTCTTCTACAAGGCGCACATTGTATTTCGTATTTGGCTTTTTCATCTTCCAAAACAGCGCAATACACGCCCAAAACTGCCTATTGTCAGGTCCGATGCTAGGGCCAATCGATCATCATACAGCCAAGATTTGGGTGCAAACAAAAGCGTCTTGCACCCTCACCCTTCAGTTCAAAGCGGAGGATGCCCCAAAATGGAGAAGTCAACGCATTCAAACCAGAAAAGAAGACTATTTTACATATGTATTTACACTCGACTCACTTTTACCGGGAACTGATTACATATATAAACTCAATGAAGGGGTTTACTCTTTTCGCACCCCAGTAGATTGGGCATTCAAGCAACCCCCTCCTGCTTTCACATTGGCTGCAGGTAGTTGTGTTTACATTAACGACACACCTTACGATAGACCAGGTAAGCCGTATGGACAAAACCCTGCCATTTTTCAATCCATCGCCAATGACCGTCCACAGCTAATGCTCTGGTTAGGAGACAACACCTATTTGCGTCCTGCTGATTTTCAAAGTGAATATGGCGTTGCTTACCGTTACAGCCACACCCGTTCGACCCCTGAATTACAAAAGTTATTAGCAACATCTATGCATTTGGCCATTACAGATGATCATGATTTTGGACCCAATGATATAGGTGGCTTTTACGCCTACCGATTATGGACCAAAAGCGTCTTTGAGGCCTTTTGGCCTCTGCCCGTTCATGGGGCCCATCATCCAGATGATCTGAGTAGCTACTTTCACCTCAATGGCATTGATTTCTATTTGTTGGACAACAGAACTTGGAGAGAAATGCCGGGAGACTCCGCGCAGTGCTTAGGGAAATCGCAGATAGAATGGTTGATTCAGAATTTGAAATACAGCCGTTCCCCTTTCAAATTAGTGGCCATCGGTGGCCAGGTCTTGAACACTTATGCTCATTATGAAAACTTGGCAGTTTACAAAGCGGAGCGCTCTTATCTGCTGAAAAGGCTTGCGGAAGAAAAAATTAAGGGGGTCATCTTTCTAAGCGGAGATCGACATATGACAGAACTATCTCGACTCACCTTGGGCGATGGCGTTGTTGTTTACGACCTCACCTGCTCTCCTCTCACTAGCTCTCCGAATACCATCTCCATTAATGAGCCCAATGAAAATCGAGTGCCTGGTACAATGGTAAACGTTAACAATTATGCGTTACTTCATTTTTCGGGCGACCAAAAAGAACGTCTACTCACTGTTGAGGTAAAAGATGTAGATGGCGCGACCATCTGGAAACAGTTGATCCCATCAGGTCAATAGATAAATTCTATTGTATTACTTTATTTATTGATTACCAGTATACATAATCCGTATACTTAAACCAATAATCGATGCTAAAAAATGATTACAACACGAGCTAATGCTACTTCCTTTGGGGTCACTTCCACCCTTAAGCATACTGTTTCCTGATCGCATAAAAGATGCTTAAAGCTTGTTTACATTTACACATCTAAACAAGTAACATGGATCCTATTGCCGATCGCCTCTTGCAATACCTCAAAGAAGTTGGCATGAGTAAATCTTCTTTCGCTGAGCAATCGGGGGTGAACAAAGCAAGCTTATCTCATTTGGAAAGCGGAAGGAACAAGGCCAGCTTGTCTTTGGTTGAAGCCTTTCATCGTTGTTTTCCTGAAGTAGATCTGAACTGGCTGATCACTGGTGAGGAAAAAGTAGTAAACCCTCAACAGGCTTCTAGGGTGCCTACTTCTATGGTGGATTCAGCTACGGAAGAGGTGACAGCACCCCTTAACAATCAAAAAGAGAAGAATCCAGTGTTGGAAAACACTGCATCCAACCCCCTTCCATCCAAACTCACTTCGCACAAAGACACCATAGAAAATGCAGATAATGTGGAGGTTACGCCTCAGCACCCATCCCGAAAACAACAAACCCTTACTGTGCTGTATTCAGATGGCACCTATTTAGAATTCAAGCCTAGAAATTGACTAGGGCTTGATTACTTTTGAAGCATGGAAAGTCGCACCCACTCTGCCCGTTTCGGTTTCTTGCTGTTGTTGATGATCTTGGGGATTTTTAGTCGCTTGATCATTCACTGGCCAAATTTTACTGCTGTTGGCGCCATTGCATTAATTGGTGGCGCTCAACTTCGACCACGCGCATTGGCGCCCTTACTTACTTTGAGCATTTTGCTATTGTCTGACTTGGTCTTGGGATTTTACCATGGTTTTGGCGTGGTGTATCTAAGCTTCTTATTGATTGGCATTCAGGGAGTCTTCATGGATTTCAGCAAAAAGTCGAGCGTACTATCGCACAGCATCGGAGCTTCTGTGCTATTCTTTTTGGTGACCAACTTTTCGGTTTGGATGAGCAGTGGCATGTATGCGATGGATCTCAACGGATTGATTCTTTGCTACTTCAACGCGCTGCCCTATTTGCTAAATTTTGCGCTGGGAACTGTTGTTTTTGGACTAGGACTTCACTTTATTATGTCTTGGGCTGATCGTAAAATATTTGGATTGGCTTAAAAAGTGAAATTCAGCTATTGGGAAAAACAAACTTGGTTTGAAAACCTAGATTTAGTTGTCATTGGAAGTGGTCTTGTTGGCCTTTCCACCGCCTATCACTATCAAATAAAGCATCCTAAACACAAGGTACTCGTCTTAGAAAGAGGTGTTCTGCCTTACGGAGCGAGTACGCGCAATGCAGGATTTGCCTGTTTTGGTAGTCCAAGCGAAATATTGGACGACTTATCTCACTCACCTGAAGATGAGGTTTTTACTAGAGTGGAAGACCGTTACCGTGGCTTTAGTGACCTGCTGCATTTATTGGGCGCTAAGAGAATGGGCTTCGAGCCTTTGGGTGGACATGAGATTTTCAGGAATGAAGATCAAGCTGATTGGCAATCTTGCGAAGAGCAACTGGATTATTTAAACTCCGCATTGCGATCTGTTTTTCCTAAAACCCCATTTTGTTTAGCGCAATCGAAAATGACCACCTGGGGTTTTGCTGGAATTCATTCTGCCATCGCACTACCGAACGAAGGCCAAATTGATCCGGGCAAAACTATTTTTCACCTCCTTAGATTATGTGAGGAAGTTGGGGTTCTTGCGCTCACTGGCATTGAGGTTTTGCAGGTAGACGATCACAGAAATAGCGTGCAATTGAATACTTCCTGTGGTTTCTTAACTGCCAGACAATTGGCCATCTGTACAAATGGATTTGCCCAACAGCTCATTGGCAAAGAGGCGGTTGTTCCGGCGCGCGCGCAAGTATTTATTACAGAACCCATTGAAAAACTGCCATTTAAAGGAGTTTTTCATATGCACCGAGGTTACTATTACTTTCGGAATGTTGGTGACCGAATGCTTTTAGGCGGTGGCAGACATCTTTTTCGTCAAGAAGAAGAAACAGATCAAATGGGTACTAATGAGCGCATACAGACCCATTTACGGCACATTGCTGATATCCACCTTTTGCCCAACATCAAGTGGAAGGTAGCTGATCAATGGTCTGGCATTATGGGATTTGGAAATGGAAACAACAAGGGGAGCTTGATTAAAAAGCTAAGTGATAATGTGGTGTGTGGAGTACGATTGGGAGGAATGGGGATAGCCATCGGCCATGAGATCGGTAGAAAAACAGCCAATCTTCTACAAAATCAATAGATTAATTCTTTAAAGCGCTCAATAGATTGTTATTCCATTTGGGAGATGACCAAGTTTGGGCCCACTTCCAAACAGTCCAAGTGACCAAGGTTCCGAGCCAGGCTCCGGCCACCACATCTTCCAAGAAATGCTGACTCAAGTACACCCTGGAAATTCCTGTTAGCAGGGCCAACATCCCCATTAAAAAGATCCACCACTGCTTGGGATAATAGAGTGCTAGGAGGAAAAAGCTTCCGAATGCTGCCATGGTATGACCAGAAGGAAAAGACCTTGATTTGTGCAAGTCCAGTCCTGCTACCAATCTAATTTCCTCATTGCTAAACACCGCTGATGGACGCGCGACCTCTGGAAAGACAAGATTTTTTAAAGCGGCAGATAGAAAAAGCACGCCTATTCCAGCCAAGGCTGCGATAGCTGATTTTCTGTATTCATAAAACAATGCGCCAATGGCTGCAAGACCAAAAATCCACCCCTCTCCTAATCTGGTAAGAAAAAGAAATGGTTGATCCCAAGTAGTACTGGTGAGACTATTCAGGTAAAGATGTAGGTCTTGTTTGCTGAATTGCCAACGCAAGAGCAGCCATGAGAGACTCAGCAAAGCGAGAATTGCCCAAAAGACTTGCTGATGCTTCAGGATCCGATCACGCGAAGCAGATCGTGTATTTGACTGTCCCAAAGCAATTTAGATTCTTCCACCTCGTCCACATCAGCATAATCTACGATCATGAGTGACACATCTCCAGTCAACTCATCTACTTCAATCCGGAATTCGAAGTAGGTCTTTTCTCCTTCTTCTTCGGCTGCTAACCATCGGAAGCGAACAAAGCGCTCATTCTTCTTTCCAATGAGTCTGGCGGTTTCTTCGCTTCCTTCCCAAAAGAAGACGAAAATCTCCCCTCTCGAATTTACGTCGTCGCAAAACCACTCCGATAATCCGCTAGGAGTAGATAAAAAAGGGAACAACATACCCGGTGAAGCCTTCACCGGGAACTCCATCTCAAACTTAACTTTCTCTGCCATTGAGTGCTTCTAAGGCGCTTGTGTGGCGGACAATATAGAAAAATTTAAATTCCAAAAAGGCAGTTTTGACGATCTTATAAAATGACGAGCTTCTGCTCGTAGATGGAGGAAAAAAATCTGTGGAGAAGCTATTCATTTGTAGCCTCAGCTATTCTGCTGGTGATGTATGTTGCGCTATTTTGTGGAAGAGCAATTCGTTTATATTTGCAGCCCGTTTCCGGCGAGGTAGCTCAGACGGTTAGAGCGCAGGATTCATAACCCTGAGGTCGGGGGTTCGATTCCCCCCTTCGCTACTCCGAAGCCGTCTCAAAATGCTTTTGAGACGGCTTCTTTTATGCTGGCAGAATTGTGATGGTTTCCCCTTCAGTGTTAATGCAGTGAACCACTCCATGTTTTTATGAAGAGGATTAGTAACTACTAGATTGTACCCAAACCCACTGAAAAATAAATTTTTAGCGCATGTGAAAGCAGCGGATATTCCGCCTACATTTGCCGCTCATTTACACATTACCCAATGAAAACAGGAACTGTAAAGTTCTTTAATGAAACCAAAGGATTCGGTTTCATTATCGACGACGAATCCAAGACGGATTACTTCGTTCATGCTACTGGTCTAGTAGACCGTGTTCGCGAAGACGACCGTGTGGAATTCGATGTTAAAGAAGGCAAGAAAGGACCGAACGCGGTCAACGTTAAGTTGGTATAAGAGTACGAGTACCCACTATGCATTCTAAAGCCCGTCATAAAGACGGGCTTTTTCTTTTAGCACAATGCGTGATTCTGCATTCCCTAGGCCAGAAAAGGAATCTTCACCACTTTGGCACAAAGGCTTTTATTCCTGATTTCAATATAGATTTCTGTTCCTAAACTCTTGAAACTGCTTTGTACATAAGCCATTCCAATGGCTTTATCTAAACTTGGCGATTGGGTTCCTGATCGCACTTCACCTATCACATTGCCTGAGGCATCAAGAACTTTGTAATCTTTTCTAGGGATTCCCCGATCTATCATTTCAAAGCCAACCAAACGCCTTTCTACCCCTTGTTCTTTTTGTTGGAGCAAGGCCTCTTTATTCACAAAATCTTTGTTGAACTTGGTAATCCAACCCAAACCTGCTTCAATGGGAGAAGTGTGATCGTCTATATCATTGCCATACAGACAAAAGCCTTTTTCAAGTCGGAGGGTGTCTCTGGCCCCTAGTCCTGCTGGCGGAATGTCTAAGTCAAGAATTGTCTTCCAGAGCCTTTCAGCTTGTTCGTTGGGGACATACCGTTCAAATCCACCTGCGCCAGTATAACCGGTGGCCGAGATCAACACATTATCTACCCCTCCTATTGCGCCTGTTGTAAATGTGTAGTAGGCCAAGGAAGCAAGCTCTACATCAGTGATTGACTGCAATAGTTGGGTAACTAAGGGTCCTTGAACTGCCAAAAGACTGAGTTCATCGCTTCGGTTCTCTATTTCTACATCATATAGCGCTGACCACTTATGAAGCCAATTCCAATCTTTTTCCATATTAGAGGCATTCACCACGAGCATATACTCCTGCTCATTCAGGCAATACACCAAAAGGTCATCAACAATTCCACCCTCTTCATTGGGCAAGCACGAATACTGCACTTTACCCGCTTGCAATTTGGATACATCATTGGAAGTCACCCACTGCAAGAAGCTCAAAGCGCCGCTTCCTTTGATGAAAAATTCTCCCATGTGGCTCACATCAAAAAGGCCTGCCCGCGATCGAACCGCAAAGTGCTCTTGTTTCAAGCCAGCATATTGAACCGGCATTTCATAACCAGCAAAAGGCACCATCTTGGCGCCTAAATCAAGGTGCTGCTGGTACAGCGCTGTCTTCTTCATAATTATCCGTGTATTCGTTCTTGATGTCCCAGGCCCGCCATCACTTCAGCTTCAAACGAGAGCAATGATTGCCACATATTATCTACTTCTTCTCTGTTCCAGTATTTCCTTGCTAAACGAATGAACAAGGCGTAGTGCCCTGCTTCTGACGCCATTAATCGCTGATAAAAAACAGCCAGCTCTTGATCTGCAATATTTTCAGCCAGCACCTTAAACCGTTCACAACTTCGGGCTTCGATGAGGGCTGCTACCAATAGCCGTTGAATGAGCCGCAAATTCCGATCGCCTGTTTTTGGAAAAAACGCACTGATGGCATGCACATATTCGTCTTTCCTCTCTCTGCCAAGCTTCCTGCCGCTGGCCAAGATGGGTTGGTGACCCATTTCAAAA
>CAZDPF010000097.1:0-9611 GCA_964507215.1 uncultured Chryseobacterium sp.
TTGAGACATAAATGATGGGGTCATTTGGTTGTAAGACCTTTTGGCTATGGTGGTTATGAAAGCGAGCCTTTGGGGTCGTTGGCGTGAAGGAAGGTAAGGCCATTGTTCGAGTCCTTAAGCATACGAGGGATTCGTATTGCGTAGGTAACAGAGGAACCTACGTACAGATTAGGTACAATGAAAACTGTCACACAGGCGCACACGTGTTGCAAGTTGGCTCACCAAAACGTTCGGAAAGGATCTTCGGCGAGCAGGCGATAGAAACTTCGCACATCAGGCACCCATTTGCATCTTTGATAGCCATACCATTTGTTGCTTCGGTACCAAGACACTTTCCACAGCATTTTGCTTTTGATAAAAGTGGCTCTCGCCTTCGGAATCTCTTTGGTGCGATTGCCAATGCGTCTTTGCCAATAAACATGCACCATGGTACCTTGAACCCGCACACAAAGATCTCTGCGATTGCGCTCTTGCAGCGGCGGACGCCTTTTGTGAAGGAGAATCTGCGCACTTTCCCTCGCCTCGCGCAACTGAAATTGGTTTAGAATCATAGTTCAAGAAATTATAGCGCACAATTTCCTGCGTACTTCTAAGCCCTACAAATACAGAATCATACGAATATCGTATACTGGGTCGAGCAGTTTCACCCGACCCAATAGTTGGTCGGTTAATGATTGCTTGCCAATGGATGGAGGTCTTTGGCCAATTGCACCAAGCGAATGAACTCTGCCCGATAACCGAAAGCATCTTCCCCACGTGCGTCTTTCGCCATGCGAATGACTTCTTTGTAATTCAGATTTCCAGCATACTCAGACTCTTTGAGCAGCATACCGAAACCAGCCACAGCCGCAGCAAAGCGAAAGTCTTGGGAGGCTTCCTCAAAAGAGCCACTTTTTTGCTCCATCGGCACTTCGATCAGTTGACTTTCACGGCCATCGGGTGCCTTGTAACGGAAGCGAAGCATGCCTACCTCATTGCTATTGAGTGCTGCTTCTGAAAAGCCCAAGGTCTGGTATTTTGATTCTGCCGCCGGCATTTGTTCAAGCTCGGTTCGTGGAATAAGTTCATACAAGGCGGTTACCCGGTGTCCAGCTCCAAGCTCGCCAGCATCTTTCTGATCATCTTCAAAATCTTCTTTGTTTAAGATGCGGTTTTCAAAGCCAATTAAGCGATAGGCCAGCACCTTAGCCGGATTGAACTCCAGCTGAATTTTCACGTCCTTGGCAATGGTCAACAGCGTTCCTCCCATTTCTTCCACCAGCACTTTCTGCGCTTCCATCAGCTGATCGATATAGCTATAGTTGCCATTGCCATGATTGGCCAATTGCTCCATTCGCGCTTCTTTGTAGTTACCAGTTCCAAAGCCAAGAACAGATAGAAAGATTCCACTTTCTCGTTTCTTTTCAATGAGATCGATCAGCGCATCTTGACTGGAAACCCCCACATTGAAATCGCCATCAGTGGCGAGAATCACCCGGCTATTCATTCCCTTTTGGTGATGCTTCTCGGCCACTTGATACGCCAGTTCAATGCCAGCACCGCCCGCAGTAGATCCACCCGCTTGCAGGCCATCTACAGCAGCTATAATCTGCTCTTTCTTCAGGCAAGGAGTAGAAGGCAAAACCAGTCCGGCTGCACCTGCATAGACCACAATGGCCACCCGGTCTTCGGGCCGCAATTGCTCTAGCAACAAGAGAAAGGAAGCCTTAAGGAGCGGCAGTTTATCGGGCTCATCCATCGAACCAGACACATCCATCAGAAATACGAGATTGCTCGGAGGAAGGTCCTCATGGTCCATCTTGAGCCCTTGAATGCCCACCTTGAGTAGTTGATGGTTTTCATTCCACGGACAAGTACTGATTTCGCTGTGAAAGCCAAAAGGATGGGGCCCTTCAGGATTGGGGTAATCAAAACGGAAGTAGTTGATAAACTCCTCAATACGCACGGCATCTTTGGGCGGCAGGTAGCCTGATTGCAGAAATCTTCGCGTATTGGTGTAGGCCCCGCCATCCACATCAATCGAAAAGGTGGAAAAAGGGGCAGATAGCACGGCATCAAAAGGATTTTCTTGCAGACCGTTGTATTCCTCGTTTTCTGCCAGAGCCCGCCGATCAATTTCTTCCTCCAACTCCAGTTCAAACGCTTCATTGTTGGCACTGGCGTGCGGTAGATGGACAGAGCCGCGCACCTTTACCCCATCAATAAAGTAAATGGCCTGCTGATCACGTGCGCCCCTAATGGTGGTTACAGCTCCATCATCTGCTTGGAAAACTCCCGCGGTTTGCGCAGCAATTCCCGAAATATCTCGTGTGGGCATATTCATGATTTCATCGCTCGTTACGGTCACTCGGGTGCCCCTGCTGCCATCAATTAAGGGAGCTTCATAAACCACCGCCACTTCTTGCAGTATTTCAGTGCTTAGACGCATCTGGAAATGAACCACCGCAGGCCGATCAGGATCAATTTGTACGCCTTTAATCACTGTATCGGCAAAGCCCTGGAAGTAGCAATAAACATCGTAGCGGCCGGGTGGAATGGGCGCTATGGAATACCGTCCGTCAAAGTCGGTTTGGGCAGAGGCTACCACCACCTCTCCGGTTTTTACAATCACCGCGGCAAATGGTAGTACATCTCCCGTGGCCTGTTCACGTACTATTCCTTCTAGGGAACCGGGTCGGGTTTGAAAGAAAGACGTTGGCAGGTGCGCTAAGCTAGTAGCGGGTAGGGCCCAATAGCAGAGTAGGGCCAAGAAAATGGCTGTTTTCGTTTTCATGAGTAAGGGTTTAAATGAATAGAGCAGTCGATCGAAGAACTCTATATGGTTAACGATTCGTTAAGGTCCTGCGTTTGCTTTTCGGTTAAAATTCTTTGGAAACAAGGGGGTGGACAGCACTTATGGGGCAATCAAAACGACTGCTGTACCTTGTTCGCACGCTGAACGGCTTCCTGTGAATCACAATTCTACTCGTCGCGCTCCCCTATGGGCCATTGGTTGGATGACCTTTCTATTCTTTGTTTGGGGGTTTCTCACCGAGATGGATGGGGCGCTCATCCCTTTTTTGAAAGATCTGTTCACCCTGAACAACTTTCAAGCGGCCTTGGTGCAATTTGCCTTCTTCTTGGCTTTTTTCCTCTTCTCCTTTCCTTCAGCCAAGTTGCTCGCTTTTATGGGCTTCCGAAAAGGCATTGCCATCGGACTGTGGATAATGGCTTTGGGCAGTTTCGGATTTATGCTGGCAGGGGCATCTATGCAGTATGGATGGTTTCTCTTGGCCATTTTCACCTTGGCCGGAGGTGTCACTTTGCTACAAGTGGCTGCCAATCCGTACATGGTGCTGTTGGGAGGAGACGACAAAGGGAGCCATCATTTGAATATTGCCCAGGGCTTTAACGCTTTGGCCAAAGTGCTGGCCCCTCTTTTTGGTGCTTGGGCCATTTTGAAAGGCATGGAGGTTCTTGCTCAAGAAGCCCGTATTGATCGGCTGAACCAAGTGTACTTCTGGATTGGTTTGGTCTTGGCCATTCTCGCCATCGCTTTTTGGCGTGTTCCCCTGCCTCCTGTGCAGGCAGAGCGCGCAGAGGAAGCCAATGGAGGTCAGCGCTACCGAGATTTTCCCCATCTTTTAAAAGGGGCTTTGGCCATCTTTTTCTATGTGGGAGCTGAAGTGAGCGTAGCCACATTCATGGTATTGTATCTGGGGGAAGTAGCTGAAATGACACGGGCGCAAGGCGCTATTTTTCTTTCGTACTACTGGGCAGCATTGATGAGTGGGAGACTGCTGGTGCCGTTCATTTTTCCGCGATTGCCCGCACAGAAAGTTCTGGCACTTTTCGCCTTCTTGGCTGCGCTTTGTATGGCATTGGCGGCCAAAGGCGCCGCTTGGAGCGCCTATACTTTGGTGGCTGCCGGTTTTTTCCACTCCATCATGTGGGGCAACATCTTCGCTCTTTCCTTAAAGGGCTTGGGCGGCTTTACCAGCAAGGGTTCTGGCCTCTTGGTGATGGCCATTGTGGGCGGAGCTTTTTTACCTCCCTTGCAAGGACTTGTAGCAGACGCCATCAACTTGCCACTTTCCTACCTCACGCTGCTTCCCGCCTATGCCTACATTTTCTGGTATGGTCTCAAGGGACACCAAAACAAACGGAATCATGCGGTCACTCTTTAAAATTCTTTTGCTTGTCTTGCTGAGTCTGAAGCCTCTTAAGGCGCAGCTGCAATGGGTAGATCCATTTATTGGAACTGGTGGACACGGGCATACCTATCCTGGGGCCACCGCACCTTTTGGCATGGTGCAATTGAGTCCTGATACCCGTTTAGACGGCTGGGATGGCTGCAGCGGCTACCATTATAGCGATTCCGCGATCTACGGTTTTAGTCATACCCACCTCAGTGGCACCGGCGTCTCAGATTATGGCGATGTTTTGCTGATGCCAATGACGGAGTTGGCCTGGAATGCGGAGGAAGTGAAGCAAGGATTTTCGCATGACCACGAAGAAGCCCATCCGGGTTATTATTCAGTAGAACTCTATAATGGGGTGGAAGTAGCCCTTACAGCATCTCCTCGTGTGGGCGTACATCGCTATACCTTTCCCAAGGGCACATCGGCCTATGTGCTCATCGACCTGCTACATCGCGATCAACTGCTCAGCGCTTCCTTGGAAGTTATAGACGAACGCAACCTGAACGGCCATCGCCATTCTACCGCTTGGGCGCGCAACCAACAATTGTTTTTTCATCTGCGAACTTCTGAACCATGGGAAGAAGTGCTGAGCGATGCCGGACACCAAAATCACCGGAAGGCCTTGCGCTTTAAACGGCTCAAGAAACCGCTTACCATTTGGGTAGGCCTCTCTTCTACCAGTGCCGAAGCAGCTTTGCGCAATCTGGAAGCCGAAGTTGGCCATCAATCTTTTGAGGAAGTTCAATCGAAAACACGTGCCCTTTGGGAAGCAGAACTGGGGAAAATTGAAATAGAAGGCAGTGAAGAGCAAAAGCGCATTTTCTACACCGCTCTTTACCACACCCAAATTGTGCCCAATGTGTTCAATGATGTGGATGGTCAATACCGCGGGATGGATCAACAAATCCATCAGGCCGAGACAAATCACTACACGGTTTTTTCACTGTGGGACACCTACCGGGCCACGCATCCCTTGTACACCCTTATCGACCACCAACGCACGGCAGACTTCCTACACACTTTCGATCGGATGCAGCAGCAAACAGGCAGGTTGCCCGTGTGGGAACTGGCCGGTAATGAAACGGAGTGCATGATTGGCTATCATGGCGCTTCGGTCTTGGCTGATGCAGTGGCGAAGAATTTAAGTCCGCTCGCCCCCCAAAGAGCCTTGGCCATGGCATTAGAAAGCGCGCAATATGGTGCGTTTGGTATGGATATTTTTCGCAAAAAGGGCTTTTTGGAAATAGAAGATGAGCACGAAAGCGTATCTAAAACCCTGGAGTACGCTTATGACGACTTTTGTGTGGCTGTTTTGGCGGATGCAGCCGCCGAGCCTGAAATAGCCGAAACCTATCGCCAAAGTGCCCAAGCCTACAGGCATGTATTGGATGCGGAGGGCTTTATGCATCCCCGCAGCAACGGACGCTGGCTGCCAGACTTCGACCCACGTCAGGTGAATAGCCATTTTACCGAGGCCAACAGTTGGCAGTACAGCTTTTACGTACCCCATGATCTACAGGGCTACATCAACCTACTGGGGGGTGCTGCGCGCTTGGAAGCCCAATTGGATGCGCTGTTCACGGCTGATGAAAACACTACTGGCAGGCAGCAGGCAGATATCACTGGCTTGATAGGGCAGTATGCCCACGGTAATGAGCCTTCGCATCACATTGCCTATCTCTACAATGCCATCGGTAAGCCCCATAAAACCCAAGAACGGGTGCGGCAGATTCTAGAAGAGCAATACCACGATCAGCCCGATGGTTTGAGCGGAAATGAAGACTGCGGACAAATGAGCGCTTGGTATGTGTGGAGTAGTTTGGGTTTTTATCCGCTCTGTCCGGGAGATCCGAACTATGTCATTGGCTATCCGCTTTTCCCCCGGGCTACGGTGCAATTGGGCAATGGCCGAAAGCTTCTGTTAAGTACCCAAGGCAGTGGGAATTACATTCAATCTATTCGCTGGAATGGCGAAATCTGGCGAGCGAATTTTATTTCGCACCAGCGCTTAATGGAAGGGGGTGAGATGGAGTTCTACTTGGCAGAACAGCCTACAGAATGGGGCACCCAATACGAAGAACGTTACAACACTTGGCTGGGAAGGGAAGTGTCTCCTGTGCCTGTATTGGCGTTTGATCGTGAAGTGTTTACTGACAGTCTGCTCGTAAGTTGGTCTACGCGTTCAGATGCCGAAACCTGGTTGCGTTGGAACGAGGAAGAGTGGCAGCCGGCAGCCGGCGATCATGTGTGGATCAAAGAGAGCGGAACCCTTTCCATTGTAGAGCAGATCAACGGAAGGAGAAGTGCGGTGAACCAAGCCCATTTTCACCGCCGAAGCCAGCAGTTTGTTGCGCGATGGATCAATGAGCCGGGGGCAGAATACCGAGCCGGGGGTCCGGAGGCTTTGGTGGATGAGGTGTTGGGCGACGAAGAATGGCGAAAGGGAAGGTGGATAGGCGTTCAAGGAAAGCCTTTCATTGCCGAGATCGATTTGTTGGAACCCCAAACTTTAGGTACTGTGGGATTGAGCTGTTTGCAGGATGTTCGTTCATGGATTGTTTTCCCTACCCAGATCGCTTTCTATGGTAAGTTGGAGCAGGAAGAGGATTGGCGCTTGCTTGGAGAGTTACAAGTGGGAGACCGCATTCAAGAGGAAGGCTGTTTCAAAGAAGCCTTTACCTTGCCTTTGATGCAAAGCTGCAGATACCTTCGGGTAGAAGCCATGCAATATGGAACCCTTCCAGACTGGCATTTGGGCGCAGGCAACCAGAGCCACTTATTTGTAGATGAGGTGCTGATTGAATGTGGTGTAAAGTAAACCTTACAGAAAATTAAAATTTCCAAAAAATGAATAGATGAGGCCATTATATTGAGCGAAGATTGATTTCTCAATTATGTGCTTTTTTCAAACACGTATTCGGCACAGAACGCAAGTGTGGAGTGAACTAGCACACAAAGTTTTAATGCTTGTGTGTTTGCTAGCAGCGCCTTTGATGAGCAGCGCTGCAGAGCAGCCATTAGAGGAAGAATGGAAAGCTTGGGCAGAAAAATGCTCCAAGTATCATAGGAATCCTGATAGCTTGCGCTTGTATGGCGCACGGCTCTTGGCATCAGAAGTGCCGCAGGCAAAGTTTGAGGGGTACTTTGCTTTGGGGTATCGCCAAGAGTTTCTCTACCACATCGATACTGCTTTGATGTTTTACAACAAGGCCAATGCGGTTCGAAAAAAGTATTTGCCAGAGAACAATGCGCTTTACTACCGTCTGGCCACAAGACTCTCTCAGGCACACGGTCGCAACAACCACCACGATTCAACCCTGCTCATCATAGACGAGTTGCTTCAAGGAGATTTGCTTGATAGTGGAACGGTTCCCTGGGCAAGGATGCTCAAGAACAAAGGCCTAACCTTGCGTTTAGTAGGTCGTGAACAAGCCTCTCTGGAGGCATTGCTTGCGGCATTGCCGGTCTTGTTGGCCAACAAAGACCGAGAATCACCCAATACAATGGTCTCTATTGCGCTGAACTACCTGCAACTAGGGCAAGACAGCATAGCGAAACATTGGTTTCATAGGTGCAGAGTGAATGCATGGGAGATCAATGATGCTGCGGTAATGGCCCGTGCCATGAACAACTTGGGCAAGTTTCATCTTGATCACAAACAGCCAGATAGTGCATTGTTCTATTTCTCTTGGCTGCAGCAGAATAAGCAGGGCGTAAATAATGAAACGCGGTCGTATATCTATCAAAATTTAACCAAGACCTTCTTGTTGCTGAAGGAGAAAGAGCGCGCAGCGCCTTTTCTTGATTCTACTTTACAACTCATAGACACCAGTGCTTCGAGCTTGCGGGCCATTGAAGTTTTGGAACTATTGGCACAGTTTGAACTCCAAGCAGCGCAAGAAGAACGGGCCTTGTATTTCGTTAATCGCGCTTTGGCGAAGAACAGCAAGAATCTCGATCTCCACCGACAATTGTCGCTCCTGCTCACCAAGGCTACTATCTTGGAGGCATCTGGTCAATTACAGGAATCACTGCAATTATTAAAGCAGTATCAGCACAAAAAAGACAGTTTGCAGACCGTTCGAGATATTGAGAAAATTCACGATCTAATGGGACGTTATGAGCTCGAAGAGAATATGCAACGGGTAGAGAAAGAAATCAACAAAAGATGGGGGTATAATGTGGCCCTTATTTTGGCCATACTTTTACTGCCTGCGGTATACTTTTTTGCTCAGTTAAAGAATAGAAAAGTTTCTCTGAAAGCCATGGAAAGTGAACTACTCATGGCCAAAGAGCAAATGGTATCTCAAGCTGCAGAAAGTGAACCTGTGCAAATGCTGACGCTCACAGGAAACCTCATGGTGCCTTTAGACAAGTTGTTGTACGGTGAAAAACAAGAACGGTACGTGTTGCTCACCATGTCAGAAGGCAAGAGCAAGCAGACAAGAATGAGCCTAGCGGGCATCATCGCATTAGCCCCCCATGCTTTGGTGCAAATTCATCGGTCGTACTTTATTCATTGGGAGGAAGTACGTCAAGTGAATTATGATACCGTTGAGATGAGCAATGGACAAAAGCTGCCACTGGGGAGATCATTCCGCTCTAAACTGCTACAAGAGCAGCATCCTTTAATGAACCGAAAGCAGACTTGAGAGCGCCGCTTGAAGTCTTTTCTAATCGTTGTTCAAACCGTTTTTACCGTTGATGGGGCCGTTTTTAGCCCGCCTGAGGTAAATACTACAGCTTCTTGAAGATCATTTTGTTAGTTTAGTCATCCCTCTAACAAAATTTCATTGGCACCAAGGTATCAGCCCAAAAAGCTGGGCAATAAGTTGTTTTATGTCCGGCTTCGATGGCTTTTGTATGTGGCACTGCTTTTCATTGTGGCAGATATTTTTCTGCATCGATTACCAGGTTCTCTAGCGGTCTTGGCCTACGGCCATATATTATTTTGGCTAGGCGCTGGAAGTATTCTGCTGTTGATGTTGTTGCGCATTCATTTGTTTGAGTTGGAAATAACCTATGAAATACTGCACATTGAAAACCGCAGTTTGTTTGCTCTTCCTTTTCCGTCTTCCCGCTCACGCGGACAGTTTAATTTCCCAACGCGAAAAGTGTATCGCGTACAACTCAAGCGGAAGGGCTTTCGCAAATACTTAGAGCTCACCCTCACCAATAAGCGCGGTGAGCATAAAAAGATGCGTAAGCTAGACATTAGTTTTCTCGCTCGCCAAAAGCAAGAGGAATTGATGCAATGGCTGGAGCAATTGGTGCGCAGCAATGCGGCCAAAAACCATGTCGCGGAGTAGTTGTTGACCCGAAGACTATTTTGGCCATCATTCATTACCTTTTTGTGAAGTAGTGCTGGTAGGCAGCGCCCGCTTTCAGGCATGAGCGCATTTCCCAATAGAATTCCCCTTACGTCAGAAT
>CAZDPF010000098.1:0-9233 GCA_964507215.1 uncultured Chryseobacterium sp.
CACCGGATTTCAAAGTTTCTTCAATTTCTTGCGGAATGTTCAGGTCGTCTAGGGTAGAGGGCAAGGTATAGCTCTCGCCATCCAATATAGCACGAACCAGCCTACGCAAGATTTTTCCTGACCGTGTTTTGGGCAAGCGCTGCACATGCACAGCCTGCTTCAAAGAGGCCACTGCTCCTATTTCTTTACGAACGGCTTGAACAATGGCCGCTTCAATTTCATGATCTGCTTTGCCAATTCCTGCTTTGGTGGTGTAAAGGGCGATGGGAATTTGTCCTTTCAATTCATCGGCAGCGCCTACTACGCAACATTCTGCCACTTCTGGAAGTGTGGCTACCACTTCTTCCATCTCAGCGGTAGACAGCCTATGTCCAGCCACATTGATGATATCATCTATTCTACCCGTGATAAAAACAAATCCGTTCTCATCGGTAAAGCCGCCATCGCCACTGAGGTAGTAACCGGGATAGGCTTGCAGATAGCCATTGTGGAAACGCGCCGCATTGCCCCAAATGGTTTGCAGAGTGCCTGGTGGCAAGGGCTGTTTAACCACTACAATGCCTTCTGTACCTGCTTGGGCCTTGGTGCCATCAGCGTTGATCACTTGGATGTTATAGCCCGGAACTGGCATTCCGGCAGAACCTGCCGGCACCTCCAACAGTTCTACTCCTGCCAGATTGGCCAGCATAGGCCAACCAGATTCGGTTTGCCACCAATGGTCAATCACCGGTCTTTGTAAAAGCGCTTTGGCCCATTCCAAGGTGGAAGTGTCACATCGCTCTCCAGCCAAAAACAAATGGCGCAGTCCACTCAAATCATAGGCTTGCGCCAAATGGCCTTCGCTGTCTTCTTGTCTGATGGCTCTAATGGCCGTAGGCGCGGTAAACAGCACCTTCACTTGATGCTCTTCAATCACGCGCCAGAACGAGCCTGCATCAGGCGTACGCACTGGTTTGCCTTCGTACAAGACCGTTCTGCAACCGTAGAGCAAAGGCGCATATACAATGTAGCTATGACCCACTACCCAACCTACGTCTGAGGCGGCCCAGAAGGTTTCGCCGGGCTGCATGCCGTACACATGCTTCATACTGAAGTGCAGGGCTACAGCATGGCCACCGTGGTCGCGCACAATTCCCTTGGGCTTGCCAGTAGTACCAGAGGTATACAAAATGTACAAGGGATGATGCGCTTCTACCGGTACGGCGTCTACTGGTTCAGCTACTTTCACCAAGGTGCTGTAGTCTACATCGTAGGATTTATCGGGTCTATTGGCCCCCAAACGCCGGTTGAAAACTACTACATGCTCAGGCTTGTGTTGGGCCAGATTGATGGCTTCGTCTACAATGGGTTTGTAGGGAATTATTTTGTTTACTTCGATGCCTGAGCTGGCGGTAATCAGCACTTTGGGATGGCAATCGTCAATGCGAATGGCCAGCTCGTGGGCGGCAAATCCGCCGAAGACCACCGAGTGAATAGCGCCCAATCGGGCACAGGCCAGCATGCTGAAAACGGCTTGCGGAATCATGGGCATATAAATGATCACGGTATCGCCCTTGGCCACGCCCAGCTTTCTCAATCCACCCGCCAATCGGCTCACTTCGCGGTGCATATCGTTGTAGGTGAACCATTCTACCGTTTGGGTCACGGGAGAATCGTAAACCAAGGCGGTTTCATCTCCGCGTCCTTGGGCAATATGGTGATCAATGGCCAGCCAAGAGGTGTTCAATTGGCCGTCTGGAAACCAGCGGCTACTGCCGTCTTCTAGGCGCTCTAGGCTCTTCAGTGGCTTGCGATGCCAGTGGATGGCTTGGGCTTGGGCATCCCAGAATCCTTCGGGATCTTGAATGCTCCAGCGGTAGAGGTCAGTGTAGTTCATCTTGTAATTGTTGGATGCGTTGGAGGATTTCTTTGTTGCTAAAGGGTTTGAGGAGGTACATATCTGCCCCAAGACTCAGTCCTTTTTCAATGTCGGCTTTCTTGCTCTTGGCCGATAGGAAAACCACTTTGATATGCTGGGTCTCGGTTTGGCTTTTGATGCGGGTGCAGATTTCATATCCGTCTACATCGGGCATCATAATGTCTAGCAGTACAATCTCTGGAGGATGCTCTTCTATTTGCTGCAAGGCCTCGGTGCCATTGCGGGCCACGCTCACTTGGTGACCGTTTTTGCGCAAGAGGTAATCCAGTGAAAGTAAAATATTGGGTTCGTCGTCAACGATCAGTACGCGTGGCATGGGATAGCGAATTTGGGTGGGGAGAAACGTGGTAAAGGGGGAGCGTGAAAATGGCGCGTGTGCCTTTCGGACTGTGGTCTTCGAGCCAGATCTTGCCTTGGTGCAACTGCACTATATTCTTACAAATGGCCAGTCCTAAGCCGCTGCCCGAAGGCTTTCTACGGGTTTGGTTGCGCACTTGGTAAAATTTGTCAAACACCAATTCTTTTTCATCGGCTTTGATGCCGCTGCCTTCGTCGGCTATAATCACTTTCAGGGCCCTGTCTAGCTGGTAGATGATGAGTTGGATGCTACTGCCTTCCGGACTGTGTTTGATGGCGTTAGAGAGCAGGTTGATAAACACCTGGGTGATGCGGTCTGGATCGAAATAGGTTTCGGGTAGCGATGGGGCGATGTCTGTTTTCAGCACAATCTGCTTGGCCTTGAGTAAGGTTGATAGATTTTGCGCTGCTTCTTCAGTAATTTTCTCGATGCGCTGCTTGCTCAAACTGAGCTTGAGATTGCCTGATTCAAATCGCTCCAAATCCAAAACATCATTGATCAGTCTTGTGAGCCTTTCACAGTCTTGTACAATGCGATGAAGGAAATCTTTTCGGTCTTCTTCCGGCATATCCTCCATATCGCGAACCAGCTCTGCTTGTGATCGGATGGCCGCTAATGGACTCCGTAATTCATGGGTTACGGTATAGAGGAAATCGTCTTTCAAGCGGGCAAATTCTTGCAATCGATCATTGGCGTGCTGTAAGTCGCGGGTGGCGTTTTCCAACTCGCGGTGCTGCACTTCCAGTTGTCTGTTGAGCTTGTGAACGGCTTTAGATTCTTCTAATATGTGGATGACCTCTTCCGGACCAATGCGCGCTTCGGGAACCACTTGCTTCACCATGATATGGGCAGAAGATGGGCCGATGGCCTCGGTAAGCAAACGTTCGGCAAAGCTGGCCATTCGGGCGTCGGTAGAAGGATTGGCCGCCCAGTCTACGCCATGTATGCGTCCGTAACGATCCAACACCTCAGTGGTCCGTTCATCGCCCAAAAAGCGGATGAGCAAGCTTCGGATGTCGCGAAATGGCGTGCCGCTTTGCCAGAGCGATGGCTCTATGGTTTCTTCATCTACCCGAAGATCATTCACAAATAACTCAGCCTGAAGTTGCTCTTGTCGGCTGGCTTCGTGGGTGAAAGAGAGGTGGAGGTAGATCAGTAGGTTGATGCTCAAGCTGCTTACAATGCTAAAGCTCGTAGCGTTCAAACCCGTAGCGAGCTGCATTTTCGCGAAGAATACATCCAAATTGTACAAGCCCAGAGTGGGTAATAGCAAAAGCAGCATCCACACCACAAAGCCTGCGATCATGCCATTCCTGGCCCCTAGCCGATGGCCGCGTTTCCAAAACAATCCGCCAAAGAAAGCTGGAGCAAATTGTAAGATGCCAATGAAAGACACCATGCCAATGCTCACCAAACTCTGCTCTACTTTCAGCAAGCGATAAAAGAGAAAAGCCAGCACAAACACCAAGCTCAACGAAATTCTTCGGAGTGTGAGAATGCGCTGATTCATCATGCTTTCGCGCTCGCTTTTGAGCATCCAGGGTAAGACCACATTGGTGCTGAGCATATTCCCTAAGGCGATGGAACTAACAATAATCATAGAGGTAGCGGCAGAAAATCCACCCAAATACACCAGTCCTGCTCCCCACGGACCTGCGGCCTTGCTCAGATGAAGCAGGCTGTATTCTACTGAGATTCCTTCGGGCAAGAGGTTGCGGCCCATCAAGCTGAGGGGCACTACGGGCAAGTTGATCAAAAGCAGGTACAAGGGCACTAGCCAAGCAGCTTTCCACAGGTGTTTTACGTCACTATTTTCAACCACACCCGTTTGAAACTGCCGGGGCAATAGCATAAAAGCAACTGCAGAAGCCAACATGGTCCAAAACCAGTTGGCGCCATTTTCTACGCGCAAGCTGGGTCCGGTTTCAGCAGCCTTTTGTAAAAAGCTCCATGCTTGAGCGGTGCCGTCAAAAAAGTGAAAGAACACCAATGCCGATCCTATAAGCAGGGCGGCGAGCTTGAAGAGGCTTTCAAAGGCAATAACGGAAACCATGCCCCTGCGGGCGCGATTGGCCTGTAGATAACGCGTACCAAAGAGGAGGGTGAAAAAGAGTAACAAGGCGGTGAAGTAAAGCGCAGGATCTTGAAACAAGGGCGGGTGCGAGGTGCTCATGGCCAAGAGCGAGTAGCTCTCTGAAATGGCCTTTACTTGCAAAGAGATGTAGGGAATAACCGCCACCAAACTGAATACAGCCACCCAAACTTCCAAGGCTCTGTTCTTGCCATAGCGAGCGGCAATCATATCAGCTAGCGTAGATATTCGCTGCGATTTGGCTATCCGAATCACTTTTCTTCCCCACCAGGCCCATAACGGAATGCTGATAACGGGTCCGAGGTAGATGGCCAGAAAAGACAAACCGCTTTGGGAGGCATAACCAATACTTCCGTAGTAGGTCCAAGCGGTGCAATAGACCATCAGTGAAAGCGCGTAGCGATAGGCTCCTTGCCGGGTGTGCTTTCTACTTTCTACCCACTGGGCCAGCAAGAACATCAAGCCGAGGTAGAGGAGGATGGAGAGCAGGAGGCCTTCACGCATGACGACGACTTTTGCGCATCATCCACACAATTAAAACCATCCAAATCAGGGCGATATACATCAAGGTGCCCCAAGGTCCGCTGAAGAATATCTCGGCCAAACCCAAAAAAGGATGGGTCAGCAAGAGCAGGAGCAACATGCTGATCAATCCCAGAGAAAGGCCTTTCTTCTTCATTTTCAATGCTACGTGCTAATTCGCAGTCAGACTATGACCAAAATCAAGGAGGACCCCGAGAGGTCCTCCTGCAAGTGATTAGTGCATATGGGCTTCACCGGCACCGCGTGGAATGCGGATGTCTTCTACCAATTCTGCAATATGCTGAGGAGGAGCCGGGGTGAATTGACTCACGGCAAAGGCCACGGCGAAATTCACTACGGTGCCAATTAGGCCAAATCCTTCTGGTGAAACGCCAAACCACCAGTCTTCAGGACCTCCACCACCGAACAAGCCAAACTTGAACTTGAGGATGTAGAAAATGGTGATGCCCAGGCCGGCCACAATTCCGGAGATAGCGCCTTCTTTATTCATGCGCTGACTAAAGATGCCCATCAAAATGGCGGGGAAGAAGGAGGCAGAGGCCAGTCCGAAGGCCAGCGCCACTACAGCGGCCACATAATCTGGAGGGTGAATGCCGAAATAGCCAGCTACAATTACCGCTACCACTGCTGCCAATCTTGCTGCGCGCAGCTCGCCTTTTTCAGAAATGTTGGGCGAGATCTGCATCTTGATGAGGTCGTGTGAAATAGAGGTGGAGATCACCAGAAGCAATCCGGCAGCAGTACTCAAAGCCGCCGCCAGTCCGCCCGCAGCCACCAGGCCTACTACCCAGTTGGGCAGCTTGGCAATTTCCGGATTGGCCAGTACCATGATGTCTTTGTCAATCTTGATTTCATTCATGGCGGCATCTTTTACATATTGCACCTTGCCATCGCCATTCTTGTCTTCAATGCTGATCAAGCCGGTTTTCTGCCAGTTCACAATCCATTCAGGCAATTCGTTGATGTTGCGGTCTTTCACACTATTGATCATGTTGTACATCCCAAAGGCAGCTACAGCAGGAGCGGTAGTGTACAATATGGCAATGAAGGCCAAAGCATAGCCGGCAGATTTGCGGGCATCACGCACTTTGGGAACGGTGAAGAATCGAACAATTACGTGGGGCAATCCGGCAGTGCCCAGCATCAGTGCGGCAGTAATGAAGAACACGTCTACTTTAGATTTACTGCCGTCTGTATAGGCCGTAAAGCCCAATTCGGTGAGCAGTCCGTCGAGGCTGTCGAGCAGGTAAGTGCCATCTTCAACAGTACCTCCAAAGCCCAATTGTGGAATCGGATTGCCTACCAGCATGATGCTCAAGAAAATGGCCGGTACCATAAAAGCGAAGATGAGTACGCAAAACTGGGCCACTTGGGTATAGGTGATGCCTTTCATTCCGCCCAAAACAGCGTAGAAAAAAACAACCATCATCCCAATCACCACGCCTTTGCCGGTATTGTCTAAACCAAATAGCTCGAAAGAGCTGAGCAGGGGTTCCAGATAGCGTCCGAAAACCACCCCTACGCCGCGCATCTGTCCGGCCACATAAGTGAAAGACACGAAGAGCGCTGCAATCACGGCCACGGTGCGGGCGGTGTTAGAGTAGTAGCGATCTCCGATAAAGGCTGGAACGGTGAATTTTCCGAATTTTCGGAGATAGGGCGCCAAGAGCAAAGCCAGCAGCACATAGCCGCCTGTCCAGCCCATGAGGTACACAGAACCGTCATATCCGCTAAAGGAGATGAGGCCGGCCATAGAGATAAAGGAGGCAGCCGACATCCAGTCTGCGGCCGTTGCCATGCCGTTGGCCAAGGGAGACACGCCTCCGCCGGCTACGTAGAAATCTTTGGTGCTTCCGGCCTTTGACCAGATCGCAATACCGATGTAGAGCGCAAAGGTTACGCCTACTATGATGTATGTCCAGGTTAAAATATCCATGTTTTCTGTGTGCTGAGATTATTCTTCTACGTCAAATTCTTTGTCGAGCTTGTTCATCCAACTCACATAAATGAAAATGAGGGCGATGAACACGTAAATGGCGCCTTGTTGGGCAAACCAAAAGCCCAGTTTAAAGCCGCCTATGCGGATGTTGTTGAGGGGCTCTACCAGCAAGATGCCGAAGCCGTAGCTCACTACGAACCAGATGCTCAGCAGAATGAGCAGAAAGCGCAGGTTCTTTTTCCAATACAGTTTGAGGTCTTTCATCAGTTAGATGGAGTTAGAGGTAAATCATGGTTTGCAATACAAATTCAGAGCGTCCTTGTACGTTGTTCACATCGGTGAAATCAGGACGGTTGCGGTAATTCAGGGTAATCTTGGCGTGGTGACCCGCTAGGTGGAAGTTGGTGCCTACATCAAGTACATTCACACGCACTGTATTGCCATCAGCGTCTTGTATACCTTCAAAATTGGCCGTGCTAAAAGCGGCATAGGGTTGAATGCGCATGCTGGTTTTGCTGCTTTTGGGCAGGAGGTAACCCGCTTGCACATAAATGATATCGCCGGTGCCAATGGTGGGATAGGCGTTGCCACGTAGACTTCCGGCAATGTTAGAGCCGGTGGCGGTGTTGAGAATGCCGATGTTGCGCACATTGTTCGGACCGAAATCATAGTTGTAGTAGACTGCATAGGCCGTAAGGGCATCGCCTCGATCGCTCAGTGGGAGATCCATAAAAACGTCAAAGCCCAAGAGCAGCATATTGTGGTTTACGGTGTCGCCCATATTGTTGGTGCTCCACATGGCATCGGGGTTGCTCAAAAAACCCGCACCAATGTTGAGCACCTTTTTAGAACCGAGATAGGAGCCCACGTAGTAGGGGAGAACATTGGATTCTTTCTCCCAGAGGTTGTAGCTGAAATAACCTTCCAATACTTTCTGCTTGTTTTTCGGACTGTAGTTGGCTACGTCTGTGGCAATGGCGCCAGCTGTATTGGTGAGGAAAGGTTCTGAAAGGGCCAAGCGATATTCCAGGGCGCCCACACGGCCTTTGGCGTAGATGCCAATTTTGCGGGCAAACTGGTCAATGGCTTCAATGGTGGCCCAGTTGAAGATGGGGGCATCCAGATTGAGGAAGTTGAGGGTGGAGGCGCTTGACATGCGCGAGATGCCATTCCAGTAATGCAGACCGAAGCCCATGTCGAGGTAGTCTCCCCACACTTTGTATTCCGTCCATGCGTCATGCATGTACAATTGGGGTTTTTTGCCATCGGTACCCAGGTAGCCTCCGGAGAAAGCGTTTTGGTTGTTCAGCCCGAAGTGGGTAACAATGAGGAAGCGTTTGTCGAGTTGCGTCATCAGCAGCAGGCGAGAGCGGCGCAATCCGAAGTCGGTGCTGCTGGTCAGTGGATCGCCGTATTTGGTAGAGCCTGCATTGTTGTTGTTCACATGCAGCCAGAACTGGTGCCAAGTGATGAAGCGGAAGTATTTACTCCCGTCTTCGTTGAGTTTCACTTTCATGCCACTGCCGTACTCGGTCAAGCCCTGCGAGAAGAGGGCAGAAGTACCGAGGAACAGGAGCAAGAAGCTGCTGATCAGGTGCTTTTTCATGGGTTACTACGGTTTGGTTTGATGGGTCTGTAGGGATTTTCCCTGCACCAAAGCTGCATAACCGTAGCAAGGCGACCGAATGTGAGATAGCTATTCGCTAATTATCTATAGTTACTTGCGGAATCGCTCCCATTTGATCAACATGAATTTATCACCTATTTCTGTGATTATCATGCCCATGCCTCTAAGGTTGTCCATTTTTTGCAAATGCTGTTGAAGTTCAGCATGGGTGAGAATTTTGTATGTGGGATGGTATTCACGCTGAGAAGGGCGCTTGATGCGGTGTTGTTTCACCCAGTTCATTACGCTTACGTGACTCACCCCGAGCAGGCGTTCAATTTCGCGATAGCTCAAACCTTCGATGTACAACTGCAAGGCTTTTACCACATAGTGATCATCTACCCGTTTGCCCATTTTGCCTACGGTGTAGTGGTATTGACAGTTCTTACAGCGATAGCGCTGACGTCCGTTGATTACGCCGCTGCGGGTGTTTTCAGCACTCTGGCACCTCGGACAATACAGCTGCTCAACCATGATATAGTTATTTAGCGTAAATATATCTTTTTAGCAAATAAATGGATAACAGAAGACTGTGTCTGGAATGATAGGAATTCATCCACAGCCCATGGCTTCAACCATGGGTTGTGGGCAGGCGTCAACATTTTCAATTTACTCATTTCGGCCCATGGTTGAAGCCATGGGCTAATAAGATGAACTAATGACCAACGGGTTTGAATGCGCAGATAAAAGGAATTCAATTCAACTGCAGCCCAAGGT
>CAZDPF010000099.1:0-9203 GCA_964507215.1 uncultured Chryseobacterium sp.
CATGGTGACGAATGATCAACTCAAAACACTTGAACAGCGGCTGCAGGGGCTGAAGCGCTATCTCCACCTCGACCAAAAGCGGGTGGAAATTGCCAATGAGGAAGAGAAAACGGCTGATCCTGCTTTCTGGGAAGACAACAAAGCGGCAGAAGCCGTAATGAAGAAAATTCGTGGACTGAAGTTTTGGGTGGAAGGCTACAACAAGGCCCAAAACCTCTTTGAAGAATTGCAACTGGCCATTGAATTTCACAAAGAAGGCGAACTGGAAGAAGAAGAGGTAGATCGCTTGCGGGCGCAGTTGCTCAAAGAAATTGAAGAGCTGGAGTTCCGCAATATGTTGGCGGAAGAAGAAGACAAACTCAACGCGGTAGTGCAGATTACCGCAGGAGCAGGAGGCACCGAAAGCTGCGATTGGGCCGGTATGCTCATGCGCATGTATATGATGTGGGCCGATAGCCGCGGCTTTAAAGTAAAGGAACTCAATCTTCAAGACGGCGAAGTAGCCGGCATCAAAACCGTAACCCTCGAAATAGAAGGGGAGTTTTCTTTTGGCTACCTCAAAGGCGAAAATGGCGTGCATCGCTTGGTGCGCATTTCGCCCTTTGACTCCAACGCCCGAAGACATACCTCCTTTGTGTCTGTTTACGTCTTCCCCATGGTAGACGACACCATTGAAATCAATGTGAACGCTTCCGATATTGAGTGGGATACTTTCCGCTCAAGTGGTGCGGGCGGACAAAACGTAAACAAGGTGGAAACCGGCGTACGACTGCGGCACAAGCCTTCGGGTATCGTGATTGAAAACACTGAAACGCGCTCGCAATTGCAGAATAAGGAGCGGGCCATACAGCTGTTAAAATCGCAATTGTATGAGTTGGAAATTCAAGCGCGCAATGAGAAGCGGGCCGAAATTGAAGCGGGCAAAAAGAAGATCGAATGGGGCTCGCAGATCCGCAACTATGTACTTCACCCTTACAAACTGGTGAAAGATGTGCGCACCGGTCTTGAAACTTCTGATACCGAAGGGGTGCTCAACGGAGATATTGACGCCTTCCTCAAAGCTTTCTTGATGCAACAAGGGCAGGCTGCTGAAATGGATTAACCCAACGCGGGCCAACGCGGTGACGTGAAGTCAAAAACCCGACCTTTAGCCGAAGGTAGTTTCTGCTATTCATGCCACAACCGCTTCAAATTCTCCTGGTCTTTTGCTGCATGGCGAACGCCTTGTTCGCACAGTTTGCCGGACCCGGATTCTTAGAAAATGGCGGTCAATGGCCAGCAGAGGTGCACGCGGCTGCACCTACCGGACAAGCAGAGTGCTTTTTAACGGAGAAAGGGTGGACCATTCGGCTTTATCAAGGCGACGATTTTGAACGCTACCACGAATACTTTCATCATCCGGAAGGCGAGGAGCCCTTGCTACACGGACATGTTCTAGAGGTAGAGCTGCTGGGAGGAAAATTAGGCTCAGCCATTCCCTTACAGCCCCTGCCTGGTTTTACCCACCTGCTGCACGGCAAAATGCGCGCACCCCATTTGCAAACTTTTCAAGCTTTTCAGTTTGAAGAAGTGTATCCGGGCATTCATCTGGCTTGGGAAGACCAACAAGGCCAACTGAAATACACTTTTAAAGTGGAGGCTGGTGCTGATCCTCAACAAATCCGATTGTTATGGAAAGGCCACAACGGAATGCATCTGAACGAGGAAGGCCAACTCTGGGTGAACAGCAGCGTGGGGCAGTGGATGGAACAAACTCCCTTTGTTTACCAAGAAACAATCGAAGGCATTCAGCCCATTGAGTGTCAATACCGCCTAAGTGGCGACACCCTGCATTTCGACCTCAGTGATTATGATGCCGCACTGCCCTTGATCATCGACCCCAATGTGGTGTTTTCCTCCTACTCAGGCGCTACCTCAGACAATTGGGGCTTTACCGCCACTTATGATGACCAAGGCAGGCTTTACTTGGGCGGAATAGGATTCGGATTCGGCTATCCCACTTCTCCGGGTGCTTTCGATACCATTTTTGGCGGCGGTACCGAAGTGACCTTGATGCGCTTTAGTGCCGATGGAAGCAATAGAGAATACGCCACTTTTCTGGGCGGAAGAAGAGGCGAGCAACCGCATTCATTGGTGGTCTCTAATGATGAGCTCATTGTTTTTGGGGTAACAGAATCCAATAATTTTCCATTTACCGCCACGGCCATAGACACCCTGTTCAAGGGGGGAACTCCTGTAGTGGGTACTGGAGCCAACTTCAGCCAGGGAACCGATTTGTTCATCACCCGTTTGAGCGCTGATGGCTCGCAGGCAGTGGGCTCTACCTACCTCGGTGGCACCGGCAGCGATGGAGTGAATATGCAACTGCGCAACAACTATGGCGATGCCTCTCGTGGCGAAGTAAACCTCGACAGCCATGGAAATATTTTGATTGCCTCTTGTACCCTTTCAGCTGATTTCCCCAATACCACCGGCTCAATAGTAGGCGGAGGTCAAGACGGCACCATCTGCAAACTCTCTGCTGATTTAACCCAGTTGCACTGGTCTGCTTATTTGGGAGGTATTGATGAAGATGCCGCTTTCTCAGTAGCGGAAATCAACGGCAAAGTCTATGTCACCGGTGCCACGGCCAGCAACACCTTTCCTACCACATCCGGCAGTTTCTCTGACACCTATTTGGGCGGAAGTTCTGATGGTTTCCTCACCGCTATCGACAGCACCAATGGAAGCCTGCTCTTCAGTACCTATGTGGGCACCTATGAGCGAGATCTTAGCTTCTTTGTGCACCAAGATCCACTAGGCAATGTGGGCCTGTTTGGGCAAAGCATAGGGAATATCCCAATGCCGGCACCCACCGCCTTTGGCGACACCACCTCTTGGCAGTTTCTGCAATTGTTCAGTCCGGAACTCAATCAGTTATTGCGCTCTACCCGAGTAGGCAGCTCGCGCTTGGCTTACGACCTAGCCCCATCCGCCTTCTTAATTGATAGCTGCGGTGTAACTTATTTATCGGGTTGGGGCGGAGGCTTGAATGCCACAGGCAGTAGCACCAATGGTTTATACACCTCTGCCGATGCCTATCAATCGACCACTGATGGCAACGATTTCTACCTCTTGGCCTTAGACCGTTTGTGGCAAACGCCTTTGTATGGTTCTTTCTTCGGTGGACCCAATACGGGTGAGCATGTGGATGGCGGTACCAGCCGGTTCAGTCCGGATGGCATCATTTCCCAGGCCGTCTGCGCAGGTTGTGGAGGCACCGATGGCACACCCGCTTTTCCCTCTACCGTTTGGTCTACCACCAATAATTCGAGCAACTGCAATATGCTCGGTTTCAAAATAGAATTCAACCTAGACACTTTGGCCATCGACATCCGACTTGCTGCTGATACAGTCTGCGCGGGTGATATAGTGGATTTCACCCTTGCGGTAACCAATGCAGACAGTTTATACTGGGATTATGGGGATGGGAGAACAGGCAGCGGCTTAGATGGCGACACCAGCTACGCCAGTACCGGTGACTTTACGGTGACCGTTTCGGCCTTCAACCTCGGTTGCCTGTTGCAAGAATCTGCCAGCGTAGACATTCATATTATAGATCTGGCAGCCAATGCCAATTTGGTGGCCCAGTTTGACCCTTGTGACAGCCTGCGTCAGGTGACTTTCGACATACAAGGCAGTACCGATTTCTTTTTACTGTACACAGGAACCGGAATGATTCTCGACAGCGTTCCGGCCACCGTACCCTACCCCTCTTCGGGAGAATTCACTGCCTATTTGCAGTATTCAGCCGGCGGATGCGCTTTGGAACTCTATGATTCTGTGGAGGTCTTTTTTGAAGCCGTGCCGGATGATTTGCAAATAAGCACCCAACATGTGGCCTGTGCCCTTCCGCTGGTATTAGAGGTGGCGGTGAGCAAGTCTGTACACAGCCAATTGCTGCTTGATTATGGCGATGGGCAAGTAGATACTGGCTGGGCAGACAACTGGAGCCACACTTATACCGAGGCCGGAACCTATTCTCTTCGGGTAGAGGCCATCGATAGCATTTGTCAGTTCAAGCAAGTACGAGAGTTGGAAGTGCAAATTGGGCAGGAGAACCTCGATCGCATTGCCTTTCCCAATGTTTTTACCCCCAATGGCGATGGGCGCAATGATGTGTTATCATTTGACGAAGCCTTGCGCGGATGGGATGTGCAGGAAACCAGTCTGAAGGTCTTCAACCGATGGGGAACAGAGGTCTATAGTGGTCCGGCCCAATGGGATGGAAACTGCGCTGCCGATGTTTGTAAAGAAGCCGTGTACTTTTGGTTGCTGAGCTGGAAGAATAGCTGCGGCGAAGAACGAAGTCAACAAGGATTTGTACACCTCATGCGATGATCAAAGTTTATCACAATCCCCGATGCGCCAAGAGCAGAGAAGCATTGCAATGGCTAGATGATCACCAATTGTCTTACGAGGTGGTCAAGTATATGGAGGAAGGCCTTAGGCCGGATGAGTTGGAAGAGCTGCTGGATTTACTGGACAAGAGTGCCCATGAATTGATTCGCACCAAAGAAGCCATTTGGAAAGAGCAATATGCTGATCTCGACTTGAACGAAGATGAGCTCATCATGGTGATGGTAGAAGAACCTCGCTTAATGGAACGGCCAATTGTAGTAACAGAAGACCAAGCCATTTTAGCCCGACCTGCCAGCGCATTAGAGGCCCTGCTCTAGCGGGTCAGCTCGCGGAACATCTCCTCCAACGGCTTGCCAGAGGCTTTGATGGCTTCCATGGTTTCATCGGCCACAATCTTGCCTTTGCGCAACAAGAGTACGCGATCGCAGAGTACTTCTACTTCCTGCATGATATGGGTAGACAGCATCACGGTTCGGTCTTTACCCAACTCACGTATGAGCGCACGGATCTCCACAATCTGGTTCGGATCCAATCCGGTAGTAGGCTCGTCGAGAATGAGTACTTCAGGTTCGTGCAATAGCGCATGGGCCAAGCCTACCCGCTGTCGGTAACCCTTAGACAAAGCCCCGATGCGCTTATGGGCTTCCGGCTGCAATCCGGTCATCTCAATGACTTCGTCTATTCTCGACTTCCGCAGTTGGTGTACGCCTGCCAGAAATCCCAAAAACTCCCGCACATACATTTCCAGATAGAGCGGATTGTGCTCTGGCAAATAACCCACCTTTCGCTTCACAGCCAAGGCCTGCTCTTCTACAGGTAATCCGGCCACTTCTGCTTCGCCTGAGGTAGGCGGAATGTAGGCCGTGAGAATCTTCATCATGGTGCTCTTACCCGCGCCATTCGGACCCAAAAAACCAGCAATTTGTCCGCGAGGAATTTCAAAACTCACTTGGTCCAACGCCAATTGCTGGCCGTAGCGTTTGGTAATTTGACGAGCGATGATAGACATGCTTCAAAAGTACCACTTGAACAGGCTTGAATACTTAGTTTCGTTATCAGTTCTATCCAATGGGCCTTCCAATGATTCGCCATTTCCTTGTGGGTTGTGCTTTTACAAGTACGCTTACCCTGTTTGCTGAACAAAGCACAACCGCGCCTTCAGACAGTATCGCCACTGCTTTCCAACAACTTTGTCCCACCTATTGCGAAGCCAATACAGATACCCTTCAGTTGCTCCGTTTAGAGCAAGCGGCCCGCGAGTTAAATGATCACGCCCTTACGGCCCAATTGCTCAACGCCCGCGCCTATGTACTCATTCGTCTAAGGCAGTATGAACGTTCTCAACGCCTTGCTTACGAGGCTTTGGTATTGGCAGAGACCCATTACCTCACTGAGGATTTGGGCTTTGGTCATTTGAATTTGGGAGATATAGCCTTGTATATGGGCGATCCTGAACTGGCTGACAAAGAGTATCTCTTGTGTATTGATGCCTTAAAGACCTTGAAAACTCCGGAACAGGCTGATATTTATTGGAAGTGCCAAGATCGCCTTTCGGTAATAGACCAGATCAAAGGAGAATTTGACCAATATTTCCTGCGCACACGACAGATTCGGCAGCATTATTTAGCCATTGGCGACAGTATTTCGTTTGCCAACTCGCTCTTGAATGGTGTTATTCCCACCGCTGAATTGGTACATCCTGATACCGCTCTACGCGATGTTTTTGCAGTTGATGCACTTTTTAAACGACAGGGAAATACGCTAGATCGCACCTATTCACTACAAGCCATTGGAAAAGCCTACAGCCTAAAAGGAGATGGAAATCAAGCCATTAAATACTATAACAAGGCATTTGAATTGGCTGATACTGTTGGCCTTTCTGAACGCGCCTTGGAGCTCATTGATATGTTGGAAGAAGCTTATCTCTTGGCTGGCGATTGGAAAGCCGCCCACGAAGCCAAAACAGAATACGCCCGATTGAAGGCCTTGGTACTTTCAGAAGAAAGGCAACTCGCTATTGAAAGATTGCGTACAGAATTGGGTACTGAGTTGAAGACCCTGCAGTTAGAAAAAACCAAAGCCGAACATGCAGCGGAGCAACGCAAAGCGCGCTTGCTGCTGTTGATGCTCATTGCCGTAGCCGCACTGGCCCTTTTGGGTTTCTTCATTTACCGGCAGCGCTTGCAACTGATTGCGCGTGAAAGCCTAATCAAGCAACAGCAAATGGAGCAAAGCCTGAAGAAAACAGAAACGGCCTCCATGGAAGCCATCATCAAAAGCCAAGAGAATGAGCGCGAACGCATCGGCAAAGAGCTGCACGATCGTATTGGGAGTTTGTTGGCCACTGTAAAGCTTCAGTTCGCCAACTTAAAGCAACACATTAACAGCTCAGAGGACTATGAGCAGCGTCAGAAGAGTGCCTTTGTGCTTTTGGATGAAGCCATGATGGAAGTTCGTCGTATTTCGCACGACCTGGCCTCGGGCTTATTGGCAGATTACGGCCTGGCCAAATCACTGGAGGAGCTGCAAACTACCGTGAACAGCATTCAAGGCTTGCAGATGGATTTGCATCTATTCGGCCTGGAAGTGCGCTTGCCGGGTCAATTGGAGATCGCCATGTACCGCATTGTACAAGAACTTTTGTCAAATGTGATTCGGCATTCCGGTGCCAATCATATTGCGCTTTCCATCACCCGCCATGAACAGCTGTTGAGCCTGAGCTTTGAAGACAATGGAAAAGGCTTTGAGTTGCGCCACGGACAAGAAGGCATCGGGCTCAAGAATATCAAAGAAAGACTTGCAGCATTTGGCGGAGAGTTGCATATTGATAGCCAAGTAGGGAGGGGCTCCACTTTCATTATTGAAGTGAGCACCCAAAAGAACGTGGCATGATCAATATCTTTCTGGCCGAAGACCAACAATTGTTTGTTGAAGGCTTAAAGCAGTTGCTTGCAGATCAAGAAGATATTGCATTTGAAGGAACTGCTAACAATGGGCGCGAAGCGCTCACGGCCATCTTAGAAAGTGTGCCAGATTTGTGCATGCTCGACATCAATATGCCAGAGATGGATGGCATTAGCTTGGCCATACGGTTGAAGAAAGAACATCCACCATTGCCCATCATCATGCTTTCTACCCATACCAACAAAGAGTTTATAAAAGACTTGGTGTCTATAGGGGTGGAAGGATTTGTCATCAAGAATGCCGACAAGGAGGAATTGGTGCAAGCCATTCGAACGGTGGCTTCAGGCGGACAATGGTTCAGTGAAATTCTACAGCCCGAAGTAGCCGAGACACGAAGGGAGATTGAAAATCATCCCGATCACTTAAAGCTTCTCTCGAAGCGCGAGTTGGAGATCTTGCGCTTAATTGGTCAAGGTTTTAGCAGTGTAGAAATAGCGGAAAAGCTCTTTTTAAGTGCCCATACTGTTGATACCCACCGCCGCAATATTATGTTGAAGCTCAATATGAACAACCTAGCCGCTTTGGTACGCTACGCCAACGACCGTGGCTTGATTTTGTAGAGGTTGGAGGAGGATTCACTTAGCCTTCCGGTCCATTTCTCGTTTTTGTTTTGTTCTCCAACAAACTTGGATTGTTCAAAATAATTAGCCCACAAATACTTAGCTTTGAGGGGTTGAGGTGGTGGAATTAACTGCACCTAATTCGACACTTTCGCGGGTTTTAGAGGCATTTCTTTAAAAAGGGTTTGATGGAGAGCTGGTTTATCCCGGTTGAAGCCATTCCTATAAACAAACGACCCGGGCGCCTCTTTCTTCTCTAAAAGAAAGATTTCCCGGGTCGTTAAGATTCGGCCGAAGCAGTTCTTTAGATAAACAGCAAATGGGTATTATCACCTTGGGCGCGGTGGTAGAAATCACCTACCGTAATGATGTCTTCCACCTCATCTACTAAATCTTCGCGCTTCAAATGAAACATATCCATGGCCAGCTTGCACGCCCACAAACGAGCGCCAGAGGCAGAAAGGATCTCAATAAACTCTCCCACCGGAGGAATATCAAGTTTTTCCATTTCCTTCTTCATCATGCTCGTTGCGAAGGCCTCCATTCCGGGTAGCCCACCCAACATGGTAGGGATATGCATGGCCGGATTGCCCACGGTGGCCACATGCAAATGCTCGAGCTTTTTCTTCTGTACCGCCTCCAATCCAAAAAAGGTGAAGAAAATCTCGGCCTCAATGCCCTCCATTCGGGCGCCATTGGCCAAAATGAAGCAGGCATATACATTGTCTATGGTGGCCTTTGAGAGAATGAGCATCATTTTCTTCACTTGGGCTACCTCTTGCTTGGCAGCGGCAGGAGCGTTCAGGATATCGGTTTCCATGACTATTCGTTTAACTGTTTAGATACAACTGGCAGGCTTGGGAATTCCGGCTATACGACTGGATTTCTTCAGCGGTCCCCCAGGAAAGAGTTCATAAAAGCCTTTGATGTCTATCACTCCGCTCTTGCCCACCTTGCGAATGGTGAGCGGCGAGTCATTCTTGTACTCGTTTTGTAGATACTCCAATACGGGCCAATGCGCATCAGTAAGTTCTATCCCTTCTTCTACTGCAATGGCCTTGGCCACTTCTTGATTCCATTGATCCAATTGGGTCATATACCCTTGATCGTTTACACTTACCGTATGTCCGGCAAAAGTTGCTTCCATGGTTGATTGATTTATACGTTTTCTTCTTCGAGGTGCTTTCCAGCTTCAGACATCTGAGATCCTACAAAGGGAATGTGTCTGCCGGTGATCAGCATATTCCAATAGATCCATTTGAAGGCCAGCTTGCCCAT
>CAZDPF010000100.1:0-9153 GCA_964507215.1 uncultured Chryseobacterium sp.
TAGCTGCACTCAATGGATTGTCTTGCGGGAAGGTGGAAGGATCTGAGTAGTTCTGTGTTGAATCAAGTCCAAGGCTAAAAATCAAGCCAGTATAATTTCCTGCCGGAATCTCAAACTTTTGGTTTCGCCAATCAGGTCTGCTAGCAGAACTGGGTTCGCGCAAATCAAAGAAGGTATAGTCGGCCAGGTCTACTGTACCTCCATCGGCTTTAACCGCTTGGAGATGCGAGATATAAAATCGAACGGTTTCCACAGACACATCCGTAGAATCATTAATGCCGATGATACTCCCCAAAAACAATTGGTTTCCTCCTTGAAAAATTCCCGGCTGAATGGTGAGGCTAGAAGGGTTGTAAGGCGCCGGATCGTCTCCTTCGTCACAAGCAGTGATGAACATACTTGCCATTAAACCAAACGCGAGAACGGGGAACTTCATGGGGGTGTTTATTTAGAACAATACCAAGCTGCTGTCTACTTGTAAACGCAGCAACATGGCATTGTTGTAATCGCTGGGTTGATTGGGTCTACTCTGAATGAAGTCTGTATCATACACATCAAAAGGCTTCAGCATCTTGTCTAAGTCGATCCGAATATCAAACTCCGCATCTTGGTCGTTGGAGATGGTGAAATTCTTCCCTCTTGAACGCATGAGGGAAAGGGTATCTCCAAGCTCATAGATGAAAGGCAACGAAGGCTCTACTTCGAGGGGTTTGGTAGGATCAAAGGTTCTTCCTTGAATGTAAACGAAGTTGTAGCCTTTATAGGTGCCAATGGGACCGCGATAAAGCACGGGGTTTCTCAAACCCGAGTTTTCAGGAAAAGCATCAGGCGTCTTAGCATTATTCGATTGACTGAGACCAACCCTGAACCCATACTCACCTGAATAGCTCCCAGCGGGGACTTCCAACAATGGAAAACGATTTTGGGTGAGGTCTACTACGGCGAAAGAATTGGTGTCAGTGAAAGTTTCTCCTCGACTTTCGATGTAGAAATCACTGATAATCATCTTCACCTCATCAATCACATAAAGGTTGCCCGAAGCGTCTTCGTACAAAGAGTCTTTTGAAAACTGTGCACCACTGTGGGTGATGAAAGTGCTGATGAAAATATTGCGATTGTCTACCGTATCGCCCTGCCCCACCGAAATGTCTTTGGAACATGCTACCAAGAGCAGTCCTAAAACGGCTAGGCTATAAAGTGTTTTTCTCGAGCTAAACATAAGCGGTGTTGAAATTAGCGCAGAACGGAGTCTGCATGTGTGACAAATATCTTGTTTGGTCAGTGAATCTACCAGTCTCAGCTAGTTTGATTCAGGCGCTTGGGTGTGTTAATGCGTTCTGACTGTTCGTTGGCCTCCATGATTTGTTGCATAATGGCCTGGGGGGTATCGTTGTAGTCGATTTCCAATTGCGGTTTGATGGTCACTTTAAGGGTGCAACCTCGCTTCTTCATGAGCAGGCCACGCTTGTTGAACGCCCTTCTAAATCCTTCTACAACAACTGGAATTACAATGGGTTGGTACTCCTTTATGATCTTGGCAGTTCCCCTTCTTCCCGGCATGAAAGGTTTGGTAGTGCCTTGCGGAAATGTAATCACCCAACCACTTTCAATGGCTTTGGTAATCTTTCGCACATCTCTAGGATCTACAGACCGATCTACTTGCTGACCGGCAGCACGCCAAGTTCTCTTGATGCTTACAGAGCCCACATAAGCGAATAAACGCGGAAGAATGCCCTTCTTCATGGTTTCTACTGCCGCAATGAAGTACACATTCAAACGCGGCAACAACACAGGCCAATAGGTATCAATACCCTCGTATTTCTTCCATTTGGCATTGTTGAAAATGTGGTACATCGCCGCCACATCAGCAAAATAGGTTTGGTGATTGCTCACAAAAAGCACCTTGGTATCAGGCAAATCTTTAAGATTTTCCGCACCCTTTACCACCGTACGGTTGGCCATCACAAAGCGATAATAGGTGATCGATCCGAACACCATTATAATCAACCTCTTCAACAAGAGGTAATTGCCGAAGGCATCTTTCTTCAACATTCCCATGAGCGGGGCCAAATATAGCGGAAGGTCTTATGCGGAAGACGACCTTCATCGAAACTGGCCTCGCCTTGCGTGTGATGTTTAACTTCGCTCGCAAAGAAGTCAAATGCTGCACGAACTGCTCACTATCACCTGGGATGTTGGTAAAGGAATTCCAATTGGTTCGTTTGTACTTCGGTATTACCAACTCTTATTCGCCTCCGGCTTTGTGTTGGGCTATTTCATCATGCGTGGTTTTCTCCGTCGTGAAGGACATCCCGATGAGCTCCTTGACAAATTGCTCACCTATATGGTGATTGCCACCATTATTGGTGCGCGCTTAGGACACGTATTCTTTTACCAGTGGGATTATTACTCCCAAAACTTAGATGAAATTCTCAAAGTGTGGGAAGGCGGATTGGCTTCTCATGGAGCCGCCATCGCCATTATTATTGGCATGTACATATTCTCCAAACGAGAGTCGAAAAAATCAACCCTCTGGATCTTAGACAAAGTGGTGGTCACCGTGGCGCTGGCCGGATGCCTCATTAGAATGGGCAATTTCTTCAACTCAGAGATTTATGGCAACAAGGCCAACTCTTCTATTCAAACAGTGTACACTGATTTGCCCAGACAAGCCCTTCTGCGCTATTGGGATGAGCAACTCGTGAAGGTTTCTTTTGTGGCGAGCGAACAGGAGCTGGTGACCGATTCATTGGTATACCCCGCTTATACCATGGAATTGCAATTTGCTCCCGGACTTGATCAAGAACAGGTGGCCCTGCTGGTCAATCGGCAAATGAGCTATCTGAACGGATTTGGTGATGACGATAAAAATATTTTCGTTCCACTGACCGATGGAGAAGTGAAGATGGATGTTTCGGGAACCATTGCTTCTGGTTTAACTGCTCGATTCGAGGCATATGGCATTCCGCGCTATCCCACCCAATTGATCGAAGCACTTGGATACCTACTCATATTCATCATCCTCTATCAGATGTATATGCGCCAAGCTTGGCACCGTGAAGGCCTCCTATTCGGCAGCTTCTTAATTCTCATATTCGGTTTCCGCTTTGTGGTGGAATTCCTCAAAGTGGTACAAGTTGACGCCGAACGTGGAATGAATTTCAACCTCGGTCAAAGTTTGAGTATTCCCTTGGTCATGGCCGGACTGTACTTTGTGATCCGCGCCATGCGCAAATCGCCCCAACATCCATGAAAAAGTTCTTCCCTCTGTTGATGATCAGCATCGCTCTGGCCTGTGAGATTTCAGAACCTGAGAAAAAATCCACTCCAGTTCAGACCTATGAGCCCAAATTCACCAAAGAAGGAGAGCTCAGCTTTCTCAATGCCGACAAAGACTCTGTTGGCCCTGTTCTAGCCATTGAAGTAGCCCGAAGCGCCGAAGAACAGCAGTATGGTATGATGTACCGAAAATCCATCCCAGAAAACACAGGCATGCTCTTCTTCCGACCCAGAGAAGAACAGCAGTCATTCTGGATGAGAAACACTTACGTTCCGCTAGACATTATTTACGTACGCGCAGATTCGAGTATTGTGAATATTGTAGACAACGCAATTCCACTCACAGACCAAAGTTTGCCCTCGCTGGGCCCTGCGCTTTATGTGCTAGAAGTAGCCGGCGGTTTTTGTGCCCAATACGGCATTACCGCAGGATTTCACATTCGCTTTCGAGAAGACGTGAACTAGCGAAGAATGAGCCGTTCGCTGTTCCATTGGTCACCCTCTAGTTTCCAACGAATTTGATACAGCCCACGCGCCAACGTAGAAACATCCAAACGGGCTTCTCCTCCAACCCTTTGTTGGAGCAACTGCCTTCCTTGAACATCCATTAAGATCACCTCGCCTTCTTTGCCAAACATATTGATCCACACCATTTCACCAGCAGGATTGGGCGCAATTTGCACCTGAATAGCCACAGATTCATCAACCGATAATCCGCTCGATTGGTAAACAATCCATAAATCATCTACTGTTGTATTGCCCACTTTTAACTCTACCAGCGTAGCACCACTGGTATTCTGTGTGAGTTGTAAATCGCCTTGCACAATTCCCGCAGCAAAAGGGCCATTTCCGGCAGAAGAGCTCCATTGCAAAGCCGGATCAGCCACCGATAAACTGGCGCTTTGGTTACCCTTACCGTACAACACGATATGGGCATCTTGGCCATATTTCATGTAGAGGGTATCAGGGTACATTTTCCACTCTTGCGTGCTCAAAGTTCCATTTTGCGCAAAAGGCCCTAAGCGGTCTAGAAAAGCCGGGTAGTCAGTAAATGGATTGCGGTTCTGTTGCAATTGGGCAATGGCATTGTTGCGGTTGATGTCTTTGGCAGAAGGCGGATAGGTAGCGCTCCATGTGCGAAGCAGGCTTTCTTGAGGCGCCAAAAAGTTGCTATAGTCTTGATGGCGAAGTACAAAATACAACATGGCCCTTGCTACTGTGCCCTTATGAATATCTCTTGGTTCAAATACCCCGTTGCCCATTTTTGAGCCACCTTGTTGCCAGCTCGGACTGCCGGTCACTGTCCCAAAAGGAAGATTTCCCCGCTGAGAGTTGGCATTCACATCAGTAGGGAAAAGATGGTGAATGTCGCTTTTCATGGGCGAAGCCGAGTTGAAAAAGCCCTGCGGGAAAGTGTGCTCGGTATTGAAGTTATTGTTGTTGGCACCTGTTCGGGTTGAAAAAGTGGCCGTTCTTCCGGTGTAGACACATTCTACCTGCCCATTCACATTGTCAATACTGCCATACATCTGGTCACGTGCGCCATTGTATCCGAGGTCAGTGTAGGGCGAAGAAATCTTAGCACGTAAGCTGTTAAATAAAGGCTGTCCCTCCAAATTGTAAGTGCTGCTGTAGTAAGATTGACTGTAGCGAACTTCGGCATCGAGCTCTACTGCAAAACAACCGTAGAAACTATCAGTCTCTATTACTACAGGCGCATGGTGAAGAAGATTGTGCCGAGCGGCCAGGCGCACGTAAAACAAAGAACTCCCTGAAGCAGGAATGACCGCTGAATGCTGCTGGGTGGTAAATGGACGATGCCCATAGAAGCTGGGCGTGTGTAATTTTTTAATGCGAAGGGCATTTCCGCTTTGGTTCACCACATTAAAACTCAAGCTATCTCGATCGGTCTCATCTACCAATCCAAAATTCAAACTTGAAGGAGAAATAAGCACCGACTGAGCACTGATTCTCAAGAGAAGGGCTAGGGAAAATACGACGAGCAGCAATTGCTTCATGTGGAGAAAGAATTGGGCAGCGAAGGTAGTTGGGCTTGTTGATAAATCAATTGAAAGATTATCAGCAGATTGACTGAATTGTGAATATAAAGTGCGGGCATGGAGCGATTGGCTTGGCTACCTTTGAAGCATGCAAGCGGAGAAAGTAAGGAGTTTAAAATCTGATCCACAGAGAATTACATCAATGGAGTTGGCTGCAGGCCGCATTCCACCACAGGCCTTAGACCTTGAGGAAGCTGTACTAGGGGCCATGCTCATTGATGAGCGCGCACCCGGTCAAGTGGTGGATATTCTCACCAAAGACAGCTTTTATAAAGAAGCCCATCGAGAAATTTTTGACACGATGGCAGACCTCTTTCGCGAAGGCGAAAGCATTGACCTGCTCACGGTAAGTGCGGCCTTGCGAAAAAGAGGTTCGCTACAGGCTGTAGGTGGCGATGCCTATCTGGCCCGATTGAGCCAAAGAGTAAGTTCATCGGCCCACAGCGAGTACCACGCCCGAATTATTGCGGAAAAATATATTCAAAGAGAATTGATTCGCATTGGATCTGACATTGTCAAGAATGCCTACGACGAGACCACAGATGTACTCGATTTGCTCGACAATTCAGAAGCAATGCTATTTGAAGTGACGAATGGAAATATCAAAAAGAATTATGAATCTGCCCAAACTTTGGTGGAACAAGCCATCAGAAGAATAGAAGAAATCGGCAATAGAGAAGGTTTCTCGGGTATTCCATCTGGCTTTCAAGGAATTGACAAGGTCACCAGCGGCTGGCAACCTTCTGATTTGGTCATCATTGCCGCTCGACCTGGTATGGGTAAAACGGCATTCGTTTTATCGATGGCCAGAAATATTGCTGTAGAACACAAGCGACCAATTGCGGTGTTTTCGCTGGAGATGAGCTCCGTTCAGCTTATTACCCGATTGATCTCGTCTGAAACCGGACTTCAATCAGATACACTGCGAAAAGGCAAACTCAGTGATGCCGAATGGAACAGACTGACAACCAATGTACATGCCCTTGAGAATGCTCCTTTGTACATTGATGACACCCCCTCCTTATCGGTTTTTGACCTCAGGGCAAAATGCCGCAGGTTGGTGGCAGAGAAAAAAGTAGAAATCATCATCATTGACTATCTCCAACTGATGACGGGTGGAAGCTCTAAATCATCAGGCAATAGAGAGCAAGAAATCAGCCAGATCAGCCGTTCATTGAAGAGTATTGCCAAAGAACTGAGTATTCCGGTAATTGCACTTTCTCAGTTGAGCAGAGAGGTAGAGAAGCGTCCATCTAAGCGACCGATGCTATCGGATCTTAGGGAATCAGGTGCCATTGAACAAGACGCTGATATTGTTTCTTTCATCTTCCGTCCGGAGTATTACAAAATGGAAACTTGGGAAGGTGGTGAAAGCTGTATCGGACAAGCAGAGTTCATCATAGCCAAACACCGGAATGGCAGCTTAGAAGATGTGCGATTGAGCTTTGAAGGATCGATTGCTCGCTTCTCTGATCTTCAAGAATTCCCTAGTTTGGGCACAAGTACTTTTGAACAAGGACCCGTAGAAACCATCTACGAATCTCGAATGAACAATGATGATGACGACGATGATTACGATCCTACGGCAGCTTATTTGGATGACGACCGGCCACCGATCGATCCAAGCGATTCTCCTTTTTAACGGATTTTTTTTCAGCACCCTTCTCTCCGCCGGACAATTGCTTATTCCGATGGATGAAGAAGGCCAATCAGATCACCTCAAAGCCTACGGCATTGCTTATTGGGCATTGCAAAATGAGGTGGAAATTCAATGGTTGCTCAACCATAGAGGCGGAAGTTTTCTGCTACCTGATATTGGTGCACTTCGAAATGAATGCATGGTTCGTGGCGTCCGATTTGAGCCCATGGCCGATGCCGCAGTACAGGCTTTACTCTCTGATATTCAACAAGCCGAAGTCAACAAAACGGCCGTCAAATTGGAGAAAGCGCCAAGGATTGCGGTATACAGTCCGAAGTCAAAGCAACCCTGGGATGATGCAGTGACCCTGGTGCTCACCTATGCTGAAATACCATATGACATTATTTACGACGATGAAGTTTTGGCAGATGCATTGCCCATGTATGACTGGCTCCATTTGCACCACGAAGATTTCACCGGACAATACGGCAAATTCTACGGAGCCTATCGCTTTGCGCCCTGGTACATCAATCAAAAGGCCGAGATGGAAGCCGATGCCCAGCGCCATGGTTTTGGAAAGGTGAGTGAGTTAAAAAGTGCCGTAGCAGAAAAGATTAGAGAATATGTAATTGGAGGGGGATTTCTATTCGCGATGTGCTCAGCAACAGATAGCTACGATATTGCGCTAGCAGCAAATGGCATCGATATCTGTGAACCTATGTTTGATGGAGATCCTTCTGATGCCGGTTACAATTCAAAACTCAATTACGCTAGAACCTTAGCGTTTAAAGACTTTCAATTGGTACAAAACCCGATGACGTATGAATTCTCAGACATCGATATGACTGATGTACGGATGAAGGTCATGCGTCCAGAGAATGACTATTTCAGACTATTTGAGTTTTCTGCCAAATGGGATGTTGTTCCAACCATGCTCTGTCAAAATCATACAAGAATAATCAAGGGCTTCATGGGTCAAACCACCTCATTCAACCTTGAAAAATTGCGTTCTGATGTTCTCGTGATGGGCGATAATCAAATTATTGGGGAAGCGCGGTATATCCACGGGGAACTGGGAGAAGGTACCTGGACTTTTTATGGTGGACATGATCCGGAAGACTATACCCATCGGGTTGGAGACCCCCCAACTGAATTGGTTCAACATCCCCATTCTCCAGGCTATCGGCTCATTCTCAACAATATTTTATTCCCTGCGGCGAAGAAAAAGAAGCAGAAAACCTAATTAAAGAATCGCCAAACCAGACCCATTCTGAATTGCATATCTGGCAAAGGATAACCCGGCGCAGCCCAATAATTATAGCCCGATAGAAAAGAGTTGAAATGTTCCAACTCAAAAATAAAAGTGGCTTTGCCCAGGCGTACGTTGAGGAAAGCGTCCAGTAATGGATACCCTCCAATAGTCTGACTTCTTTGCAGATGAAAGACATTAGTGTAAGCATCGTAAGCAGGCATATTGAAGGCGCTAAACCAAGTGGCGGTAATGCCGGGTTGTAATTGTACTGCCTTCCCGAAGAGATAGAACTGAGAATAAAGTGTTTCACGGAAGTAAAAATCAGGCACCTGTAGGAATGGGTCCAGATCATCAGTGAATTGTAAAATCATCCGATTATCGAGACGAAAAATCCACCACTTATGGGCTGAATGCCATGAAAGCGACACATAACCACTGGATGAATTGGCCTGAACAGGAAAGGCAAGACTATCAAAATATACCGGTGAACTCCATTGAAACGCACTTAACTTTAGTTCTCCCAACCACTTTTGCTTCAACTTTAATCCGAACTCTGTTCGGGTCATAATTTCATAGGTATTGTTCCAAGCCCGGTAGTTTGAAGTATATCGGTACTCTTGAAACCCTGGGAAGGCACGGGTCAGTTGGGCATAAGGAAGAAATTCAAAAGTTCCATTTTGAAAACCTGTTTCCGCATACAAGTCCATACAACCTTGGCGAGTTCCAATAATGATATAGTACAATTGCGAGCGAATGGGAAATTTGACGTCCCCATTGGTTTCAAAATTTGCACGAAGGCCGGTATGATTCTGCACTGTTCGGTAGTTTACCCCTTCATTGGAGCTACTGGAAAGCCATAATGATGCTCCCACTTGAAATGCCCCTTCCATTGAAAAGCCTAAACTGTTCTCCACTCTTTCAAA
>CAZDPF010000101.1:0-9094 GCA_964507215.1 uncultured Chryseobacterium sp.
AAAAAATTTGTCATGAGTATCAGCTAATCAGCAGTTTACAAGCGTGCAAAGACGTCCGATAAAGTAAGTTTGAAAGCAATAGAATTGATTAGTTTAGCCCCGCCATTTTAAGGGGCATGCCTGTGTTGAGAAGATTTCATAGCCCTCTATTGCGCAAGATAATCGGTTCAATGGGACTGAAGGTTGGGGCTGTTTTGGTTGGCTTTAATCTGAATGTGGTTATTGCGCGATTACTTGGAGCGGACCAGGCAGGAATTTACTTCTGGTTTTTTTCTGCCGTTTCACTGGCATCTGTAGTTGCCAGACAGGGGTATGATAGAATAGTGGTTAGGCAACATGCGGGAAGCTATGGTTCTGCTCCTCAGCAAATACCAATCTTTCAGCGTCACGTTGAAAAGCGAGTGCTCATTAATGCAGCAACAATAGGATTGGCCCTTTTTTTTGCAGGTCAGTTTGTTGCGAATAGCATTTTTCATAAACCAGAAGTCGGTTTAGCCCTTAAATGGTCAGGAGTATGTATTGTTTTCTTTGCTCTATTGCAAAATTTGACTGAGGCATTTAAAGGTGTAGAAAGAATTTACACTGGTATTTTTTTGTGGGGAATAATGTATCCGGCACTTGTTACTTTAAGCTTGTGGGCCCTTTTTCATTCTAAATGGCGAACTGCTCTCGTCGATTTAGCAGGAGATCATCTCCTAGCTGTTTTGTCGTTGGGTATTTCGGTTATTATTACTTGGGTGGTTTCCAGAATAATTTGGTTACTAATCACTAGAAAGTGGTCAATTAATGGTTTTAGTAAAAATAAAGTTAAAGTAGATACAAAAGAACGTAATCGCCTCTTTTTGGTGGCCATTATGGAGTACAGTGTCAATTTTCTACCCACTCTCTTGATGGGCGTGTTTGTGATCAGCAGTGATATTGCTTTATTTGAAGCAGCCCGAAGAACCAGTATGTTGATGGCTTTTTTTCTAGTGGCTTTTAACAGCGTATTGAGTCCTAGAATAGCTGCACTACATGCAAAGAACGATTTAGTCGCAATAAATCGGCTGTCTAAGAGATCAACATTATTGCTCATTTTGTTTACCTTTCCAGTTATGATGGGGGTATTAGTTTTTCCGCAATATGTACTGCGGCTCTTTGGAGGGGAGTTCGTTAATGCTGGCTTAGCACTCATTTTGCTTTCGTTTGGACAATTCATCAATGTAATTTGTGGGCCGGTGGGTATAATTTTAGTAATGGGCAAGAAGGACAAAGAAAAGCTGCAAGCCACTTTCGCTGGATTTTTGGTGATGATAGTACTCAGTCTTATTTTGCTTCCAACCATTGGTTATTTGGGTGGCGCAATCTCTGTGTCGATGGGTGTGATTATTCAAAATTTAGTTTCTATATATTTTGTAAAGAAGAGTTTCGGTTTTTACCCAATACCTCATTGGTGATGAATGAACAAGTATCTTTACCCATGTTTGCACCAGATGTAGTTGTAATCGGAGCACCAAAATGTGGTACATCTGCTTTGGTTGATATTTTGGCGGCGCATCCGGGTGTTTGTGTATCTAGGATTAAGGAGCCTAGGTTCTACTCTCGACAGTTAGGAGATCTCGAAGGCATGGTCAAGGGAAGTGGGCCAAAACTTACTGGTACTTTCGACAAAGGTTTTGATTGGTATGAAAGTTTGTTCGAGGAGGGTGAAGTCAAAGCGCAAATTCGCATAGAGGCAACAACAGATTATATTTCAAGAGAAGATACCCCTGATTTATTGAAGCAGTATAATCCCAATGTGAAACTAGTTCTCATGATAAGGAATCCGGTCGATCGAGTGTATTCTCATTTTTTAGAGGAAGATAAATTGGGTTATGAATTGGGCAGTTTTGATGATATGGTGAAGAAAGGTCATCCACGAATGTATCACTACATTGATACAAGTGATTATCCAAAGCACCTCTCGAGATATTTGGAAGCCGGTTTCTCGGGTCAAATAATGGTCATTGCAATGGAAACCTTCAAAGAAACTCCTGAGATTCTGTTTAGCAAGTTCACTAGTTTTATAGAGCTAGACGATGATGATCTGGTTCAATGGGATTTTTCCACTCAGCGGAATGTTCAACGTACGGTGAAGTTCCGCTCTTTAGCTAGATGGGTGACGAAATTGCAATATTCACCACTAGCTATGAGGTTTTCACCGAATATTCGAAGAAGATTACATATTGTGCGTAATTTCGTGATGAATATCATTTCATCCGAGTCAAAGGGGGAGGGAATGTCTAAGGAAAGTAGAACGAGCTTGGAGCATCACTTGCAAGAATCTATAAGTTTCTGTCGTGACATTCAAAATAATGGGGGTTATAAATTCTTTTAGTGATGAAATGGTTAATGGTTTTATTGATTTCATTGACAGGATTTCTCTGCCTATTGGAATTTTTTTTCTGGCAAGGGGGTAGTTCAGTTTTAGTATTACTAAGTTATCTTTCCTTTCTTTTATTATTTGTTTCACTAGTGAATTCCGGATCGATTAATTTATATAGTCCATTCGTTTATTTATTTGGTAATCTTTTAATAGGTGTGAGTATTCGTAGTTTCGTAATGGCTACCTATAGATCCAATGAGGTTGATCGTCTTTTCTTGCGCGGTGAAATTCCCGAATACTTTGCAGAAATATTGGTCTATGTCTTGTTTGCTATTGTTTCTTTTCTTATAGGTTATAAGTTTACAGCACTCAATTCTCGGCCTTCGAGGAATAGTAAACACGAAGAATCAGTCTGGACAAGGAAAGGAATAGTAATCTTTGATATTGTTTTTATCTCTGTATCCGTTCTAGGGACTATAGTCTATATCTCCAAAATGGGAATAGCAGATAGTCTGTTGATGATTCAGAATGTTAGTAGTAAGCGACATTTGTTAATTGAAGGGAAATCAGCGGCCCTCGGATATGAAAGATGGGCGGCTTCATTGGTTTCGTTGGTTTTCTATGTTCACTGGATACTTTTTCTTAGGGCTGATGCGAATGATGTGAAGGAAAAGCCAAGTAGGCAGAAATTGCTCGTTTTGTTTGCCTTGTCTCTTTTCTTGCCTTTCATAACTTCAAGCCGGAGTTCGGCCTTGTTTGTGATTATTAATGCGTTGATTATTTTTTCTATGTTCAGAAGAATTTACTTAACACAGTTTATCATAGTTTTATCCTTGGGTTTGATATTGTTTCAAGCCATGACGCAGTTAAGACGAAAAAGTGTAGGCTCAGAGATCACAGATGAAAAAGTGTTTGGACTATTAGAGCCAATTATTATGAACCGTAATTTGATGGATCTTTCAAAAACGGCTCACATCATGAATGCAGTACCAGGTAAGCTTGATTATCTTTACGGTTCTAGTTATTTGAGTATCCTTTATGCGCCTGTTCCTAGAGTCCTTTGGGCGAATAAGCCTGATATAAACATCGGAGTGCTTGTTGCAGTGGAGGTTTATGGAATGAGTAGGTCGCTGCAGACTGCTATTCCTCCAGGTATAGTGGGAGAATTATATATGAATTTTGGCCTTATTGGCATCCTTTTGGGTTCTCTTTTAATAGGATCTATGTTTAGAAAATTCGTCATTTTCGGAGACTTACAAATAGCAATGCATTCGCCAAGGGGAATTTTACTATACACGTTACTATTGCTTCCATTAACAATTTATCTACCAGGTTCATCACTTGTTCAAGCGGCTATTAGAATTATTCAGCTTTATGTGACGTATACAATTGCCGATCGATTACTCAGATGGAACTGATAAAGGAATTAAGACCATGATAAAATTGAAGAGGTTTGTTATCGTTTTGCGCGCTTATCTTAAAAGCTTGGCTGTAGTCTTTTGTCCTCATAAAGTAAAGACTGGGAAACCTGAGCATATTTTGTTTCTAATAGGTTGCGGTAGATCAGGAACCACATTTTTAACGAGGGCCATCGGAAAGGACAATCGCGTGGCTTTTTTAGATGAAAGACGCGAGATATGGAATTATTTCTTTCCAGAATTGAATATCTGGAGCAATAAGAATGCCGTCTTAGGGACAGATTTGAATCTATACTTTAAAGAGGATAAGGTTGTAGGGCTTCAAAGATTCATGGAGAAAATAAGAAAGTGCAAGGGAGCCTTGTTTGTGCTTGAAAAATTACCCATAAATAGCTTCAGGATTGAATTTTTAAGGAAGGCGTTTGGAGAAGCCCGATTTATTTACATCGAGCGATGTGGAATGGATGTGGCCTCGTCGATAGCCAAAAAAGTGCCGTCTGGATGGTGGGGTAAGAATAATTTGAAGTGGGTTTTACTTGAGAAGTACGTGAGATCAGAGCCTGATTTATGCCATTTGATAGATGTCTTGAGAAACGAAGTAGATAAGGGCTTGTTGGAGTGGAGAGTTTCTGTTCAACTTGCTCGTCAGAACTTGAATTTTGAGGATAAGAGTGTATTCTTTGTGGAATATGAGACCTTGGTAAGGGACTATCAGGTTGAAATGACGAGGCTGTACAACTATATTGGTTTGGATACTACGAATGTGGATTGGAGCATGGAAACATTGAAGAATAATACAGTTCGCGAGGTTCGGACTGATGCCACGCATGAATTGATTGGCGGAGCAATGTTAGTGAGTCAGTTGACCGAATTAGAAAAGAGAGGATTTATTCGATGGACTAGAACGGAGGTTGTAGTTTAGCCGAATCAATGGGAGCTAAGTGTTTTAGCACATATAGGGAATGAGAAAAAAAGCACTGATCACAGGCATTACCGGACAAGACGGGGCCTATTTGGCAGAACTGCTGCTGAGCAAAGGGTATGAAGTACACGGGGTGAAGCGTAGGGCCTCTCTCTTCAACACAGACCGAATCGATCATCTGTACCAAGACCCGCACGAGCGCGATGTACGCTTTCATCTGCACTATGGAGATCTCTCCGATAGCATGAACATCACCCGCTTGATTCAAGAGATTCAACCAGATGAGATTTACAACCTAGGCGCCATGAGCCACGTGCGGGTGAGTTTTGATACTCCTGAATATGTGGCCAATGTAGACGGCATAGGTACCCTGCGCATCATGGAAGCCGTTCGTTTATTGGGCCTCTCTGAAAAAACCCGCATCTACCAGGCCTCTACTTCTGAGCTCTATGGTTTGGTGCAAGAGGTTCCGCAGTCAGAAAAAACGCCTTTCTATCCCCGCTCGCCTTACGCTGTGGCCAAGCTTTACGGCTATTGGATTACGGTGAACTACCGCGAGGCTTACAATATGTTCGCTTGCAACGGTATTCTCTTTAACCATGAATCGCCCTTGCGCGGTGAGACTTTCGTGACCCGCAAGATTACACGTGCCGTGGCGCGTATCGCCCTCGGTTTGCAGCAAACGGTCTACATGGGCAACCTGAACTCGCAACGAGATTGGGGACATGCCAAAGACTATGTGGAGGCCATGTGGTTGATCTTGCAACAAGAAACACCAGAGGATTTTGTCATCGCCACGGGTCAGACCACCCGCATCCGCACTTTCATAGAGATGGCCTTCGCACGCGTGGGCGCTACCTTAGAATGGAAGGGCGAAGGAGTAGATGAGATCGGGGTGATTGCTTCATCGTCTGATGAATATCCGATTCCTGTAGGACAAGAAGTGGTGAAGATTGATCCGAAGTATTTCCGTCCGACGGAGGTAGACTTGCTGCTGGGCGATCCCACCAAGTCGAAAGAAAAATTGGGATGGAAGCCCAAATACGATCTACCTGCTTTGGTAGAAGATATGATGAAGGCCGATCTGGAGCTTTTCAAGCGCGATAAGTACTTGCAAGAAGCGGGGCATCGCACCATGAACTTCCACGAATAATGGAAAGAAATAGCAAGATTTATATTGCCGGCCATCGCGGAATGGTGGGCTCATCTATCGCGCGCAGACTTCGGAGTTTGGGCTACAACAATCTGATCGAGCGCCGTTCGAGTGAATTGGATTTGCGCAATCAAGCGGCTGTGCAAGCTTTCATGCAAGAACAGCAACCTGATTATGTGTTTGTGGCGGCGGCCAAAGTAGGCGGTATACATGCCAATAACACATACCGGGCTGAATTCCTCTATGACAACCTGATCATGGAGGCCAATTTGATTGATGCAGCCTATCGCAGCGGGGTCACCAAGTTGATGTTCCTCGGTTCATCCTGCATCTATCCCAAATTTGCTGAGCAACCGCTGAAAGAAGAGGCTTTGCTTTCCGGTTTTTTAGAGCCTACCAACGAGCCCTATGCCATCGCCAAGATTGCGGGTATCAAGCTCTGTGAAACCTACAGAGAGCAATACGGGGCTGATTTCATCAGTGCCATGCCCACCAATTTGTACGGACCGGGCGATAACTATGACCTGAATAACAGCCACGTGCTGCCAGCCATGATTCGCAAGTTCCACGAAGCCAAAGAAAACGGCCATAGTACAGTGACCTTATGGGGCGATGGCAGTCCGATGCGCGAGTTTCTCCACACCGATGATTTGGCCGAGGCACTGGTTTTCTTGATGGAGAACTATTCTGAGAAGCAATTCATCAATGTGGGTTACGGATCTGATGTGACCATCAAAGAGCTGGCGGAGCTCATCCAAAAGACGGTAGGGCATGAAGGCGAAGTACAGTGGGACAGCAGCAAGCCCAATGGCACCCCCAAGAAGCTTATGGATAGCAGTAAACTCCGCAGTTTGGGATGGGCGCCTAAAATCAGTTTGGAGGAAGGGATTATACGGGTATATCAAGATTTTATAAGTCATGAAAGTCAGTATAGTCACGGTCGTTTATAATAATGTAGAGACTATCGAATCGGCTATTTCGTCTGTTCGTTCGCAGGATTATTCAAATGTTGAGTATATCGTAATTGATGGTAACTCGTCTGATGGAACCAAAGATGTATTATACCGCAATGATGATGTAATTGACATTTTGGTTAGTGAGTCAGATCGTGGTATATATGATGCAATGAACAAAGGCGTTTCCATGGCTTCAGGTGAAGTTGTGGCTATTTTGAATAGTGATGATTTGTTTTGGGATGAGCATGTTATTTCTGATGTTGTTCATGCCTTTAACGAAAACCCTGAGGCGCAGATTATTTACGGAAACATTGCCTACGTTAGAAAAGGAGATGAAAATAATCTTGTAAGGCTTTGGAAATCAAAAGATTATTATAAAAGGTTTTTTGAAGACGGACATGTACCTCCACATCCTGGCTTTTATGTTAGAAAGGAGTGTTACCTAGAGGGAGGAGTTTTTAAGGAACAGTTAAAGCTTGCGGCTGATTATGATTTGATGTTTCGGTTTATGAAAGTCAAAGAATTTAAATCGAAGTATATTGACAGGAACATGGTTCGCATGAGATTAGGAGGTGCGACTAACCAAAGCTTCTCAAACATAATTGATGGTAACAAAGAGATTTTAGCTACTTGGCGCTCCTATGGTTTTCAGCCTCCATTCTCCTTTCTATTGAAGAAGTTGTGGCATCGATTGGTTCAATTTCGTTCACATTAATGATCTGAAAATGAACAACGCTCCAATAAAGACATTGCTAACAGGTGGTACAGGCTTCTTATCAAAGGAGATGTTGACTGGACTTCAAAGTATTGGCTGCGAAGTGACCACTTTGGGGAGAACTGAAATCGCGAATATTAGAGTTGACATCTCAGATGACTTTCAACTGAATCATTCGTTTGATTGGGTGATTCATGCTGCGGGAAAGGCACATACGGTACCAAGGAATAAGCAAGAAGAAGACGATTTCTTTCGAATAAACGAACAGGGTACTAAGAACTTGTGCACGGCTTTAGAGAGAGTTGGACTTCCGTCCTTCATGATTTATATAAGCACAGTAGCAGTCTATGGTTCTAGTCAAGTAAAGAACATCGATGAAGAGTATCCAACAAACGCAGATACACCCTATGGGATCAGCAAGTTGAACGCTGAACTATATTTACGTGCATGGTGCAAGTCAAATGGAGTTAAGCTAGGTGTATTGCGTTTGCCTTTAATTGCGGGAAAGAATCCTCCAGGTAATCTCGGGCAAATGATTCAGGCCATGCGCACAAAAAAGTATTTGTCAATTAATAAGGGACGTGCGCTTAGGTCTTGTGTTTTGGCTTCAGATTTGCCTTCTGTGTTTCTGTCACTACTGGCCCAACCAGGCGTTTACAACCTAAAGCATTTACCCGATCCTTCTTTTAGCGATTTTGAGCAGTCTATACAGAATGTATACAAGGATGCAAGAAGTATAGGGAATATTCCAATCTGGATTGCCAATATCTTAGCACTTGTAGGAGGTGTTATTCCAGGCTTCCCCTTCAATAAAAATAGGCTGGCAAAGATGACAGAGGATTTTACGATTTCTGACGAGAAGGCCAGAAAGATTCTCTCATGGAATGGCAGTTGGGACCCACGAAAAATTCCTTTGTAGTGGATATGCTATTGCTGATGTTCGTGGTATCTTTTGTAATTCTCATCGTTTACATGAGGATTGCCAATAAGTATAACATTATCGATAAACCCAATGAAAGAAGCTCTCATACCTCACCAATTATTTTGGGAGGTGGAGTGGTATTTCCTATTGTTTTGGTTTTTGGAAGTTTGTTTCTTCATCTCAGAGATAGTTGGTTCATCCTTGGCTTGTTCTTAGTCTCGCTGATCTCGTTTATCGATGACCGAAGACCCCTTCCCACTTGGCTTCGCTTGGCTTTTCACCTGGGAGGAGTAACTGCCATGCTCTATGGTCTAGGTTTTTGGAATGAGGGCTGGATATTTATGATAGCTGCTTATGTGCTGGTGATTGGATGGCTCAATGCCTTCAATTTCATGGACGGAATCAATGGAATTACAGCTTTATATGCGCTGAGTATGTCCGGTACAGCGCTATTAATCTATAACCTATACGGTAGAGATTTGAGGTTGTACCACGATGTGCATCAGTTGTTGATTCTTGGAATTTCTGCTCTTTTAGCCTTTGCCTATTTTAATGTGCGGAAAAGAGCAAGATGCTTCGCTGGCGATGTGGGCTCTGTGAGTATGGGTCTCTTTCTGGCCTTTGTAATGTTGCCTATTGTAATCAATATCAGTTGGGCATTTGT
>CAZDPF010000102.1:0-9050 GCA_964507215.1 uncultured Chryseobacterium sp.
TTCAATAAACGAATTCCGTCCCCCAATTCATCCCCTTTTTGCCGCTTACTAGAGTAGTAGCAATGGGTAAGCAGACCAAATTCAAGTTGAATTAAGTGTTAGTGTAAAACTCAGATATATAGTAGATGTACTACCATAAGAGCATTATTATAGGCGTACAACAAAATCGATTGTTCAATACACTTTTCGGTCTGTCGGAAAATTATGTATACATTCGTCGCAACCTAATAAAAACCACCCGAGATGATCTGTGCCAATAAGGGGCGGACTGCTTTTTTTGGACAATGGTCCGATAGTATCAAACAGGTCGCCTACTCTCTATTTTTTGCCTTACTAGCCTTACCTTCTGCCGAAGCTCAAGAACAGGCTGATCTATCAAAGATTGATTCGCAAATCAATAATCTTAGCAAGCAGGTTGGTTTACACAAAAGCATTCTCAACGGACTCTCCGAGGATGTAAATGGCTTGCGTAGGATCCAAAAGGAAATGGTGTCTGATGAGGCACAACAGCAAGAAGGCATTGATAAACTCGGCACTGCCCTGACTGATTTGCGCGGACAGCTAGAAAGTACCTCTCAGTCGATCAGCGGAATTGATCAGCAACTTGGTGAGTTAATACAAGAGCAGGATGAGCTGAGAAAGTCTGTTGAAAGCAGTGCCAGTAAGGTTCAAATGGCAATTTTTATTTCTGCTGTAGTAGGAATTTTAAGCGTATTAATAGCGTTTCTAGTGGCGCGTGCTGCCATTCGTAACAACAAGCTGAACTGGTACTCACTGGTACGTGATACCTTGAATTCTCCGTCCTAAACCACAACACTTTCAACCTTGATTGCTATGAGTGCATCGGCTAAAAAAAGACTCGATCCCATTACCCTTCTCTACGGAATAGGTGCGTCTATTGTATTGGTAGGGGCCATGTTCAAATTCGTTGGATGGGCATTTGCCAACGAACTTTTTATCATTGGTCTTTCAGTAGAAGCGGTCATTTTCTTCATATCTGCTTTTGAAATGAAGAAAGACGATAAGGAGTACAATTGGGAACATGTGTTTCCTCAATTGGAAGATGGTTCACAGTTAGGGAGTGATCAGCAGGCTTCCGTCACCATATTGGAAGACGCAATCCGGTCTTTTTCCAAAAGACTGGAAGCTATGGAATCAGACTTGGATCAATTTAGAAATAGCGTAGGCTCGAGCGGATCAAGTTTTGACCAATTAAGTGGATTGGTGAAGAAACAGAGCGATCTCATTGAAGAACTCAATGAAAAATTGAATACGCTGAATGATCGTTTCGGAAAGCTGAAATAGGTTTTTGATCTATAATGCACTATCTCACTAAATTTCAATATCTAAGCTACCGCAAGGTCTCCTTGCTGTACATAGTTTTTATTCTGTTCTATTTCCTCACAGGTTCGGTAGATGCGCTTCGCCATTTTCGACAGTTGAATGAGATTGTATACGACCGTCTAGAAAAGGAAACCAATCTCAATGTTTGGCGAGATAGTGTTCAAGCGAATCTCGCGTTGGAGAGAGCTGAGATTTTAATCAGCAGCCGAGATCCTATTTATGAGTTGAATAGATATGAGCCAGATTTATCCGTGGCATTGAACAATACATGGAAGTCCCAAGAATCTTCTCAAACTTCCTCTATTCAACAAGCCGCAATGAACGTTTATGGGAAAGCACAACTCCCAAATGAAACGCCCAATGTGGTAGTGTCTACCCTAATAGGTATGGAAAGCCTTCGGAAACTTCGAAAAACTCCAGAAGAAGGTATTGCCAGTGATGAGGAATCTCTGGAAGCTATATTCGGGCAGTTGAGAATTCAAGTTAAATCGGTTTTTGTACAAGGCGAGTTTATAGAAGTGAAATGGCCAAACAAGGCGCCGCATGAGTTGTGGATTACTTTCGACAATGAGAAAGTAGATACAATAGCGCCGGGAGGCTCTTATAAGCGTAAACTCACAAAAGCGGGGAAATTTGAGATCGGGTTCCAAGATGCAATAGATTCCTACCAAAAGACCATTGAAGTATTGAGTCAAGGAACATATCGTTTTGCATTCGGACAGCGATATTATCACATCAATTCTGGAGTAGAGTATTTGATCTCTTTGCACAACCAAGGGTATTCAAGTGGACGAACAATCGTGAAGTCATCCTCTGAGAGTGCAAGGGTAAAATGGATAGACAATGAATCCATTGTTTTTCAGTCTTCTCCTGTTTTTTCGGGGGTGATCAATCTTTACTTTATAGAAGGTGATGCAGTGCGCGATAGCTTGCGATTGAGGGTGACTCCCAAAGGTGATTATCAACTTCAATTGCTAAAGGTTGATGGCACTCCTACTGCCAAAATACAGGAAGCAACTAGGTTGAGAATTCTTGTGGGTGCCGATGAACTGCCGGTATTATCTGGTGCTTTGGTACTGTATTTCGCTAATAATCAAACACGAAAGGTTGAAGTGGAAAGAGGTCGTTTTACAGATTTTAAAATAGATCTACCCAACGCTAGTTTAGAAGGCATGGTCCTTAACGATGCGTTAATAGTAGATCAACAACGGAATCGTTTAGCACTTGATCGTCCAATTATTTACTGGCTGAATTAATGGAGTCAAAGGGAAATAAAAAGTATGCGCTGTCTAACTCAATGTTTCTGAGATTCAGACTCATGAGTTTGTTGTACTTATTGTTTCTTGTTCTTGCAATAACGCAAGTTTCAAATGCTTGGATGCCACTCAATTTGTGGTTAAGCGATGAATTGCGGGAAGAGCAAAGCCAGATTCAAACGGGAAGCGCGGCGCTTCAAAAAAGATTAGATGCTCCTGAATTCTTGGCTATTAGAGAAGGGATCATAGAATTGCGAGAAGCAGATGTAAGATCAGAAGGGTTGGTGCGACGCTTTTTGATGGAAGGGGATTTGGGAAAATCCATGCAGAAAGAGTTGCTTGAAATATTCTATTTGTTACCCCAGAATGCACAAAATAGCCTGAGAGGTCACGCGCTTTCCAGTGACTTTGAGAATGGATTTGAGAATTTAGACCAAAGTGAATGGCGGAAGTGGAAGTTTAAGAACCTTACCCCCGGTTTGGTCGAGATTCTTTTTGAGCAAATGGTGCTTAGCTTGATGGATGCCGCTGATTTAGCACTTGTAGAAGGATCTTCAGCGAATGAACGGATTCTCCGCTGGCCTATTTGGGATATTGGAATACGCTATGTTGGGGATTCTTTGCCATTGAATTGGAAGGGAGGTCAAATTAAATGGATAAAGGAGAGAGGAAATGGTGACGAGTTAGAAAAAACAAGTGCGAAATGGTTGCTTCTTGAAGATCAGCATAAAGGAACTTGGGAATATAAAATCTTGAATGACTTAGAAGAAATAGTAGGTTCTGGAAATATTGAAGTGAAGAACAGGCCACGATATAAGGAACAAAAGCTTGAGTATACCAAAGCATTTTGGTTGCCAGGAGATACCTTGCGTATTTATAATTCAAACTGGAAATCTGTAAGTATTGATAATTCCAAGGGGCGGGTAATTAGAAGTGAGGAGGGCTTGTTCTGGATTCGGGTGGATGTACCTGGAATTACGCTTATTGAGGTGACGGATATTCTTGGAGAGAAGACCACAGAAGAGCTTAGGGTGAATAACTTCCCAGTTCCGGAATTGCGTAAAACGGTGGCCTGGAACCAAAGGTTGGCACAGAGCAATTGTTTGGAACTGCAGTTGTCAGAAGAGTATGCAGGTTATTCTATTCAATCTGTTGAGGGCTTTTTCATAGGAACGAATGGGCGAAAGGCATTGAAGAGTGAGATGAATTGTATTGATCTATCAGAGAACAGTTCAAAGCCTGACTTTATTCAATGTACCCGAATAGTTTTGAACTACAGAGGTTATGAAGTTGAGGTGAAGAACCACACAATCAAGGTGATATGAAACAGAGTTTACTTCTTTTTTGGCTGCTAACCGCTACCATTTCTTGGGCGCAAGGAGTAATCAGGGTTGATGGCAACACCTTGTACTCTGAAATTGAAGAAAGGGTCAAACCCGGAACCACTATTTTATTGGGTCAGAATGCTGCCTTGATCCTACGTGGAGACATCAATATCTCTGGAACTGATTCCAAGCGCATTGTTATAAAAAGCGATGATCCAGCAAAACCGGGGAGGGGATTAATAGTAGAGGCAAGTAGCGCAGAAGGCGCGTCCTTTAAATTGGAGCATGTCATCTTTAAGCATCTGCAGGAAGCCATTTTTTTCGAATCATATAACCACTACGCTAATATTTCTTTAAGTCATTCTCAATTCATTTATTGTGGCTACAATGGAGCCACTCTCAGTATGTATAATATGCTACCGGGAGGTAATACGAGTGCTACAAAAATCAGCTTAGATCATTTGCGTTTTTTAGGAAATTCAGGTCCTGTAAGGATATTCTCTCTAGATGACGAAGTGAGTATGATGAGCATAACAAATTCATTGTTTGCTTACAATTTGCGCTACGACAGTGAAGGGGAGTTGTTGCAAATTGAATCCTTCTCAAGAGACCAAGAAAAGAATATCAACTTGTCGAATAATGTATTTTTTCGCAATAGGGAAGTGGGCTCCGATTTACCTTGGAGCATAGAGCTGAAGGGTATCCGTGATACGTTGTCAGAAGCGAGCTTGTATATGAGCGAAGCAGAACTGAAATATGTTTATGACGGTAGAAGAGATTACAATCGCAGTTATCTTCCCATTAAACGGATACCGAGTTTACCTTCCTTCGCCATTGGATTTGATCAGATTCCCAGTTTTGAATGGAAGGGAGATACGCTTGTATCAGCTTCCGCGAGCAATTTGGAGTTGGTAAGAGACCAACAAGGTCAGATGGTACAATGGACAAAAAAAGGAAGTGAAAAGGTTTTATTGTCAGGTATTATCCCGGGTGCGAAATATGCGCTTGGCTTGTTGGATGGAAGGACTGTAATTGTGCAGGCTGAAGTTGAGGAAACGATTTTAGATGAAACGCTGGATGGAAATGAAGGAGTTGATCCACTGACGGATGAGGCCAAGGCAGTGGCTGATAGTTTGGCGAGACTTCTCAGTGATGATCAAATACAGGTAATTGTCGATCCAATTTGGAGTTACCCCAAACAAGAGCTTGGTTTCATGACGGGTGTGAGCTATTACATTGGAGACGCCAATCAAGGCGGAATATTTCCGGGAGCAATAGACTTTGCGCTCACTGCAACCTATCAGTACGTGGCGAATGAACGTTGGTCTTATGGGGGCAGATACCAATTCACTCGCATCGCGATGGGTTTTGGAAGCTTGCTTCCTTTGGCAACCCCCAAGAATGAGCATGTGTTTCGCAATGATCTACATAGTTTCCGGGGCGAGGTTTTTTATTCATTGTGGGAACGCAAGCAAGGCAAGAGCATCTATGGGTATTTGACAGGGGAAATTGGATTGGGAATTGGTGCGGTGTTTTTTGATCCTAAAATGCGTGGGGTAGATCTCGACGGCGAAGGACGATGGGTTCGCACAAGGCCATATGGAACCGAAGGACAGAATTTTCTCGAGGGAGAATCACCTTATGGTTACATCGCTTTAGATGTGGCAGGAATGGCAAGGCTCCGATGGAGCATGGGCAAATTGAGTCTCTTTCTTGAAGGTGCTCTCAATGTCACAAGCACAGACTACTTGGATGATATGAGCGATGGGTACTACTACGGGGGGAATCAAAAAGAGTATTTTGATGTTTTGCCTCGTAACTCCTACTTCGCCGACGCAGGTAATCAAGGCCGTCGGGCCATTGCACGAGCGGCAGAGAACGGTCGTCCGAACGCCAAAATCACCCGTGGCTACAACGCCCTCCCAGATTCCTATGTAACCTTTCAAGTAGGCTTCTCCTACGCTTTTGACTGGCTTCAGTAGAAGTATACGGTATTCGTATACTTTCAATGCATTGAACTTCAAAAGCTTGGGCTAAAATAGCCCCATGATAGTTAGACTGCATTGCTGCGCCGTAAGTGGCATAGAAGCCCAAGGGGTACAAACAGAAGTTCACGTAATCAAAGGCACTAAGTTCTATTTGGTAGGATTGCCAGATTCTGCCATGAAGGAAGCGAGCTTCCGCGTTTTTTCTGCCATGATCAATTCCGGCTTTCGCTACCCAGGAAAAAGGATCACCATCAATATGTCTCCAGCAGATATCCCCAAGGAGGGCTCTGCCTACGACCTCCCAATGGCCCTTGGCATCATGGCCTGCACCGATCAATGCTCTTCCGATTATTTTCAAGATTTCCTCATCATGGGTGAGCTCTCGTTAGATGGCCAATTGCAGCCTGTGAATGGCGCATTGTCTATGGCGCTCTATGCCAAGCGTACTGGCTTGAGAGGAATGATTTTACCGAAGTCCAACGCAGAAGAAGCGGCATTGGTTGAGGGTCTGGAAATATATGGCCTCTCTTCCTTAACCGAAGTGGTAGATTTTCTCGATGGCAAAAGTCAGCTTATGCCAGAGCCATTTAGTTGGAAAGACCGCGCTGTTCAACTGGCTGATCATTCAGATTTTCTTGATGTAAAAGGACAAGAAAGTGTGAAACGTGCGCTTGAAGTGGCGGCGGCAGGTGGACACAACATATTAATGATAGGTCCGCCAGGCTCCGGCAAGACCATGCTGGCGAGAAGGATGCCGAGCATTCTACCTCCGCTTCAATTTGAAGAGGCTATAGAAACCACGCGAATTCACTCTGTGGCCTTTAGAAGCAATCGGGTGCATGGACTGGTACGCTCAAGGCCATTCCGTAGTCCACATCACAGCATTTCAGATGTAGCATTGGTAGGTGGAGGTAGCAAGCCTCAACCTGGCGAAATTTCATTGGCCCATAATGGGATTTTGTTTCTCGACGAATTGCCAGAATTCAAGCGTACGGTTCTGGAAGTACTTCGTCAGCCTATGGAAGAACATTTTGTGACCATAGCAAGAGCAAAGTCGGTAGTAGACTACCCCGCCCGATTCATGCTAGTGGCTGCAATGAACCCTTGTCCTTGCGGCTATTTCAACCATCCTGAGAAGGAATGTCAATGTGCACCCGGCAATGTGTCACGCTACTTACAACGAATTAGCGGCCCTCTTCTCGATCGTATCGATCTCCATATTGAGGTCACTCCGGTGGAACGAGAAGCTTTGCACCAGCGCCCCACCGGTGAACCTTCACAAACAATTAGAGAAAGGGTAGAACGGGCGAGAGTTAAACAACATGATCGTTTGGCCCCTTTTAGTGGAAAGTATACCAATTCCTCCATGGGACGCAAGGAAATAGAACACTTCTGCGTACTTGATGAAACAGGAAAGAACTTATTGTCAAAGGCAATGGAACGCTTACAATTATCTGCCAGAGCCTACGATCGCATTTTAAAAGTTGCCCGCACCATTGCTGATCTAGAAGATTCGGAATCCATTCAAACTTCCCACATTGCAGAAGCCATTCAGTACAGAAGTTTAGATCGGTCTCACTGGAATGTTTAAGATCGAATTACCTTGAGCGGGTGAATATTTTTTATACCAGTAGGTACGGAGCCTTTGAGCAAGTTGGTGGAGACACGCTTCATTTGGAAACAATTGCCCATCAACTTCAAGCCTTGGGTCATCAGGTTTTTCTAGAAAGATGGCCCTTAAATGGTCAGCAACCAGATGTAATTCATCATTTTAATCTCGGTAGACCAGAATTGGCATTGAAGGCAATGAAACAGTTTCCCAAAGTGCCTTTCGTGATTCAAACCATATTTGTTGACTTCTCACCAACAGACCGAACTTCTCCACTGCGCAACTTCCTTTTAGGAATCTTAAAAGAAGGAAGGATTGAAATGCTCAAAGAACTAGCGCGCTGGAGCAAAGGGCAGCGAGCATTTCCTTATTGGCGCTATTTGTTCAACGGACATCAGCACACTATCCAAAAGATATTACAACATTCGAGTTTGGTTCTATCAGCATCACGAGTAGAATTTTCGAGTGTGAGCAGCAGATTTAAGCTAACCAATGATAAATTCCATCTCAGCCTTCCGCCCTTAAGAGCGCCTTTTGATTCTTCCATTCGATTTGAACCCCAAGTACGAACCGGAGGTTTTTGCATAGGCCGATTGGAACCTTTAAAAAACCAGTTGGCATTAATCGCTGCTTGGGATACCGCTCGATATGGTCCATTGCACATTGTAGGAGATCCATCGCCCAATCATCAATTGTATGCAGCCAAATGCCGAAAGCTCGGATTGCCGAAAGGAATTGTTTTTCTTCCCCACCAATCGCCAGAGAAGTTATTGACCTTGCTAAGAACGAAGAAAGTACACGTTCTCCTCAGCAGCTATGAGACCACAGGACTGGCTACCGTAGAAGCTTTGGCCAACGGCTGCCAAGCAGTGGTGAGTGATCATCCTATTCAACAAGAGATATTTAACCAGCATGTGCATTTTGCCAATACAGGCGCTTCGTCTTCAATAAACCAAGCCATCGAGTCTGCATTGCACGATGAATCAGATCATTCAGCATGGGCCAGAGAAAAATTCAACGCAGCGAGCATTGCAGCTCACATCGAACAACTTTATAAAGGGCTTCTTTGGGCATGCGAATAGCCATAATTGGTACAAGAGGGATTCCGAATCATTACGGCGGATTTGAAGAATGTGCCACCCATCTCGCCCAGAGATGGGTGAGTATGGGGCACGAGGTCAGTGTGTACAATAGTGCCAATCATCCCTTTCAAGGGAGCAGCTGGAATGGCGTTCAAATTTTTGTTATGCCTGACCCAGAGCCACATCTAGGCACTTTCGGGCAGTTTATTTATGATTTCAATACCATCTATCATACGCGCTCTCAGCCCTATGACATCATCCTTCAGTTGGGGTACACCAGCAGTGCCATTTGGCAATGGCTTTTTCGCGCCAAACCCAGGCTAGTCACCAATATGGACGGCATAGAATGGAGGCGAAGCAAATACCCGCCCTTAGTACGGCGCTTTTTGCGATGGAGTGAGCGGAAAGCTGCAAGAAGAGCCCATCAATTAATTTCAGACCACCCA
>CAZDPF010000103.1:0-3155 GCA_964507215.1 uncultured Chryseobacterium sp.
AAAGGCCTAGCATAAAAGTTAGCGAGCATTCTTTGCTAGAAGCAGCCACAGAAGGATTAATGAGCAAAAACAAGTTGAAACAGGTAGAAGGCTTTCTTCGCGAAAAGCCCTACTACCTGCTATCAATGCAAGCGGTTTTTCCCCGAATTCGCTTTTCATTCGGGCAACAAGATTTATGGATAACTACATACCTGCCCCGGCCAAAATGGCGGCTCCAAAAAGCGCAAATAGGAGTACGTAGAGACCAATAAAGATGGCAAAGAGTATAAGTGCTGCCTTGGCCCAATTGGCCTTGCTCGGTTTGACATTTCCGCCAAAAGCCCAAACAAATAGCATTACAAAGCCCACAATGGGGATGGCAGTGATCAGCAAGGTGACCAGCCATTCACTCACTTTCATTTCTTCGGCACCTCTTGGGGTATCAATAGCGTCCATAGGATTGGTTTAATAAGTTGAAAATAGATTTTTTATTTTAGAATGAAGTAGCTAGACTCAGGTTGGGATCTAGGTCTGATGAAGATGCCTTGATGGGCATCCGTTCAGCTGGGTTTTCCGGATGTTGACTCCTTTTGTTTGCTGGGCCATGGATTCCTTTATCGGCTGTTCCTAATTGCCAACTATATCCATGAATTGTAAAGCTTCTGACACGGTGAAGTAGGTGGCGAAGTCAAACGCTCTTCACTTGGTTAAAAAGTGGGGTAAATCGCTTTTGACCCCGGTTTATTCTTAAAGCACAAGCAGCCTACTTAGCCCATGGGTAGGAGGGATATACTCAGCTCGACGACATAAACACAATCAGTGGTTTAGACACTTTAAACACGGTCAGAAGAGCACTAGAATCTTTTGGTGAGCACATTTTCAATTCGGGCCGGCATCAATGGCCACTGGCAAATCGCAAAGCGTTTACCGCACGCATCCCTTCGCGCCAAGCAAGCTCATCATGGGCTGCACCGTCAAACTTGAGGGTTTTCCGCAGCGATGAATCATAGCCCAGCGAATCAAGTAAAGCATCCACGTTTAACTGATGACTTTCATACGGAGCATCCAGGGTTTCGGTGCCAAAATCAAAATACAGTCGAGGTAAATGGGTGATTTCGGGCAACCTATTGGCCAAATACTGCTGCATGGCTTTTGGGAACAACTCACTATCGGCATCGATTCGCAATGGCCAATGGGTACTAATGCATGCTGCCCCAGAAAACACCTCTGGATATTCCATCACCCCATATAAAGCAATCAATCCTCCCATGCTACTGCCGGCCATGATGCGTTCATCGCGATGGCGAATGGTTCGAAGGCTGTCATCCACCATCGGAATCAATTCCTCCACCACAAAGCGCAGGAAAGCATCGGAATACACCTCTTGCGGATCAATACCCCCTCGCCAAGTAGCCAAACTGTCAATGGGGAGAGTTTGAACAGGCTTTTGCGGACAGTATTCTAAAAAGCGAGTGGGTACACTATGGATTCCTACAACGATGAAATTTTTCAGCGGATCTTCGGAAGGAAGAGCTTGCAAGCTGTCATCCAACTCCCAGCACTTGCCCCAATGGCTTCCTTCCAATGAGAAAAGATTTTGTCCGTCCATCATATACACTACGCCGTAACGCTTTTCTGTAGCACTCTTGTAGTCTGCAGGCAGCAGGATTTCTATGTTTCTAGCGACCACGAATTGAGAAGTCACTTGAGGCCAAATCAACAAGCTTACGCCTTCATTAAGGTTAGAGGAAGGAGAAGATTTTTGGGCGCAGCCAACAAGCAGACTAGACAGGAAGGAGAAGAATCCAAGCAAGGTTAAGACCCTCATGGCTTTGGAAATAGTTGCATGAGCAGTTCTCCTTCTGAGCCCAATAATTGCAGTTTGTTGCCCAAGGGCTGCACAGTGTTGACTTGCATTAAGGCATTGAGGAAATTCTTTTCCCCTTCACCGGCGCAGGCCATTTTGGTCATGCCACCAGGATTAAGCGTCAATTGCTGGCCTTCCAACTGAAAGTTTCCGCTAAAATTGTTGCAGCCAGTGGAGCCGTTGAGCAAGCCATTCTCATCAAATTGTAAGAATGGAAGCTGTTTGCCAAAATCTTGGGCACTTACGGTTTGTCCCAATAAGCTTTCAAGCATCCAAGGTTGCTGCATGAGCATAGAACTGAGCTTGCTCTCATTACCCATCTTTTTCATGCTATCACAAGATGAGCCAATCAATAAAAGTGGAAGGAGGAGGAGGAGAAACTTCTTCATGGATACAGCTTTGAGGCTAAGATATCGGCTTTTTATTGGCTTGATGGAATGAAGCGAAAAGCGGTTAAAAGCGCTTACTTCTATTTTTCATTTGGGTAAACCATGGCGGTTGAAAAACAGCTCCATAGAACAACACCAAGGAAGGAATTAAAAGCAGCAATACTTGGGGCCAGTGGGCGAGCGCCGCTTCAGGACGAATGGCCAAAGTGTAGAGCAAACCGGCAATGGCACCGCCGAGATGGGCTTCGTGGCCGATGTTGTCTCGTTGGGCTTGCATGCCGAAGATCGAGATACCTACAAACAGCAATCCGAAGATCCAACCAGGGATGAAGATTGGTAGGAAGATGATGCCCAATCGGATATTAGGGAATAAAATGATGGCGGAAAAGATCAAGCCACTTACCATACCCGAAGCGCCCACTGCACGGTAATGCGGATTATTTCGATGAATCCAGAGAGAAACCAGATTCCCTCCTAACAAACTCACTATGGCCAGCAAGCTGTACTGTATATAACCCAAAGCCCACTCCAGTTCTTCACCGAAAATGTAAAGACTGAACATATTGAAGGCTAAATGGGCGAAGTCTACATGTAAAAATCCTGAAGTGATGAGCCGGTATTGCTGTTGTTGATGCTGAAGAGGGGCCATCCAAAAGCTGAAACGCTGAAAGAAGGCTTGGTCTCTGAAGCCTATTAGCGATACCAAACTGCAAATCGCAATGAGAATGATTGTCATTTCGGAAAGCTACGAATTGTACGCAATCCGTATGATGGCTATTCCGATCTATTCTTCATTTTTGAAGCCAATAAAATCATACAATGAAAACACACTTTACCTCACTGATTGTTGTAGCCGTTCTCTTTGTTCAATCGCTCGAAGCACAATTGCACCTAGAGATTAGTCAGGGCTATTCCAGCAT
>CAZDPF010000103.1:3255-9008 GCA_964507215.1 uncultured Chryseobacterium sp.
TCTTTGATGGTAGAAGAAAGGTTCTACTTCAATGACCATTGGTATTTGAACTTTCGCCCTGAATTTGTTCGCGTAGAGTCTACCTATCTATCAGAAGCTTCGTTAATAAATACAAGCGGCTTTTCTTCAAATCCGATCTCTTCCCAAATCATTACCCTCTCCCATTTCTCCTTGCACTTTGGCATTGGCATCATTCTATAAGATTAAGCCAATGCCAATTTTTCATGCTGGCGTATTTCAACTTCTGCCCCCAATTGGTGCAGCAGTGAATACAATCCAAAATAGGTTCGGTTGATATACAAGGCATCTTTAGGTCCTCTCGCCCCGTTGGCACTGCGCAAACGTTTATCGTTGGCCAGTTCTTCACTCAAGCGGTAGATCGCTCCGAAGTATTCCGGGTCACCGAAGTTGAAACGTTCGCTATGAAAGGGTTTCCCTAAAATCTGATTGAGCTCCAAAATGCGCTGCTGAAAATAGGCAGCGTCTTCTTTGCCGTCTCCTGGCAACAGATAACGCAACTCGCGCAGCAATTGGTCATAGTCTTGTGGCACCATGCCATCACTTACATCAAGCAGACGGAAGTAATTCTTGTAAAAGCTGTCTGTGAGTACTTTCACACAACCAAAATCAATCACGCCTACAGTGCCATCTAAGCGGAACAAAAAATTCCCGGGATGAGGATCAGCATGTACTTGTCTAAGTTGGTGAATTTGATGATCGTAGAAATCCCAGATCGCCTGTCCTATTTGGTTGCGTATTTCAGCGGAAGGGTTGAGTTTGAGAAAGCCTTCGAGATGTTTTCCATCCAACCAATGCATCGTTAGAATGCGGCGCGCGCTTAATTCTGGCAGGTAAGAGGGAAATTCCAAATGAGGAATATGAGCACATTCTTGGGCAATTTCCAGTGAGCGCTGTAATTCCAATTGATAATCACACTCTTCAGTGAGGCGTTCTTCTACTTCTTCGAGGTAGTGGGTGATATCGGCTTCGCTGATGTTGAACATCCTCATCGCGATGGGCTTCACCAGTTTCAGATCTGAATGAATGCTATCAGCAACCCCGGGGTACTGCACTTTTACCGCATAGGTTTGTCCGTCTTTCTCGCCTTTGTGCACTTGACCAATGGAGGCCGCAGCGGCGGCTTTCTTCCCAAAATGCTCAAAAAAATGCTCTGGTCCGGCTCCCAACTCTTTTTGAAAAGTTTTCACTACCAAGGGGTATGACAAAGGAGGGGCATTGTACTGCGCTTGAGCAAAGCGTTGCGAATAAGCACCGGGTAGCAACCCTTGATCCATGCTGAGCATTTGCGCCACTTTCAATGCGCTTCCTTTTAATTCAGAAAGCGAGTTGTAAATATCCTCGGCATTGTCTTCGTCAAGCTCTTCCCGGCTGTGTTCCGGGTTCACCATTTTCTTGGCGTAGTATTTCAAGTAATTGCCGCCCACACGGGCTCCGGTGGCTACAAATTTGCCGGCGCGCTGTACTTTGCTTACTGGTATTTTCTTTTGTTCTTTCATCGGTCGTTTTTGAGCAAGAACTTGCCAAAATCGAGGAGTGATTCAACTACTCCTTTCCCCATCAAGTCAAAACCGAGATTTACACTTTTTTCTACCGCAGCATCCGTGTGTTCAAAACCTTGACTGTAGTCTTTTCGCCAATAATTGAAAAGGAAAACAAACTGCATCCAAAGCAGATCTGCATAACGAGCAGAGATAGGACCGCGTGACGCTATTTCCCCTTTGCTCTCGCCTTCAATGAGCAACTCTTTGGCAAAGGTTTCAAAAGCAGATTTCATTGTCTGCAAGGGGTCGTCGCTGAACGGGCCAGCGGGCTTTTTGGGGAAGCTGCACAAAGCAAAACTTCTATCTTCCAATAGCTCTTCAAACCAAGTAAAATAGAAAGCCAAGAGCTTTTCTCTGGTGCTGAAGCCCTCCCATTCTTCTGAATCTCGCAGTCTATGTAGGGTGGTCTGCAGTTTTGACTTCCAGAAGTCTTGCTCAATTTGCAAGAAACTGTTGTAGTGTTGGTAAAAATCAGACTCTTTGATTTTGAGGTCTTTGCAGAAAGCAAATACACTACCTGGAGAACTATCTTTAAGCAAGCGGTATTCGATATAGGCCTTGCGAATTTTCTCCTCCATTTTCTCTTTGGTGGTTGTGCTACTTTTCTTTTCTGTAGTTGTCATGGGTTGGGAACTTCTATCCAAGTATTGATGTAACGCTTATCTGGGTCATATCGTTCGGCCTGAATGGAAGGATTGAATACCCTGTTTTCTCTGGGGTCATGGCCCACCCCAGCTACATAGGTCCAATTGCCATAATTATTGCAGGGTTCGAAGTCGAGAAGTTGGTGCTCAAACCATCGCGCGCCGTGCACCCAGTGCAGCTTGAGCTGGTGCACCAAGTAACTGGCTACATTTTGCCTTCCGCGATTGCTCATAAATCCAGTATTGGCCAACTCACGCATATTGGCATCTATAAATGCTTGCCCCGTTTCTCCCTTCGTCCACCGATAGAAGGCTTCAGGCGGTTCTTCGTCGAACCACTTGGGCATTTTGAAAAAATCTTGCTGTTCTTTTTGCCAAGTGAATAAGAAGAAATCTCTCCAGAGCAGCTCAAAAAGCAACCAATAAGTGCTGCGGTTGGCCACTCTTTGACTTTCGTACTTGCGTATTTCTTGAAGAATATAACGCGGCGATAGGCATCCCCAAGCGAGCCAAGGCGAGAATTTGGAAGAGTACTCAGTGCCCAATAATCCGTTTCGTGTTTCCTTGTAATTCCTCAAATGGTCGCCTTCCCAAATCCAGTTTTGGAGGCGATGCAATGCGCTTTCTTCTCCACCTCGAAAGGGAAAAGCTGAATGCAATTCATGAGAAAGTTGCTGAAGAACGGGTAATTCAGCAGCTTCTTGAGTAGTAATGGCCTTGAGTTGGGTAGGAGCGGCTAGCGGAGGTCGGAATTTAGAAAAGCGCTCTACTCGCTTGCGGAATTCGGTAAAGATGCCCGGTAAATAAGGCAGTGAAAAAGGAAGGTCATCAGGGTGCAGAAGACTTTGGGCGTGAAAGCTTCTGCAGGTGAAACTGCTTTCTACCCGCGATTGCCTTTCCCGCTCTTCCGTGCCGGCAGTATGCACATACCATACTTCATCGGCTCCATGAAGCCCTACCAATCTTTTCAGAATTTGAAGGGTGTTGCCTTCGCGATAAAGCAAGGGAACTTGGAGTAGGCTGAGTTGATAGTGTAGATCCTGCAAACATTCGTACAAGAATTGCTTTTTTCGCTCCGACCAGCGGTTAAATCCACTGCTCCAATCGGTGTTTTCTATCTCGTCCCAAATAAAAACCGGCAGAATTTCATGGCCTTCAGCTTCTGCTAGCGCGAAGGCGGGATGATCGTGCAGTCGAAGGTCTCGCTGCATCCACAATATTACCCTCATTGGTTTTGTCTATTCCGTCTGCATCGTTCGCTGCAATACTTTACTTCGTTCCATTGTCTTTCCCACTTCTTCCGCCAGGCAAAAGGTCGTTGGCAACAGGCACAAATTTTAACGGGCAGCTCGCTCTTTTTCACCAACAAAGGAACAGCGCCAAATGCAGTTTGGTTTAGGAAATTGCAAAAGCTTATCCACTACCTTTGGTGCGTGGGTTCGCTGCGAAGCGATCAAAAGGGAATCCCGTGAAAGTCGGGGACTGTGCCCGCAGCTGTAAGGTTTGTTGAAGAATCATCTATTGGCCACTGGAGCTTTTCCGGGAAGGTGATGATGCTGAGAACCGAGTCAGAAGACCTGCCCACCCAACCAAACACCAATGCTCTCGGGGTCAAGGGCCAATAGTGGATGAAGAAAGCGTTTGCCATCTTGTTGTGGATGAACCTTTGGCCTGTGTTGGCTAAGGCTCAACTCTTGCCCGAAGTACCTGTTTTTGGTAGTTGGGAAGGTCGCAAGGATGGCGCTTCTTTACGCGATTCAACTACACTCCATTTTAGCTCTCGAACCGCTGATCAGCTTGGTCAAGCACTCCAAATGCAATCAGCCCTTTGGATTCGTCAAAGTGTTCCAGGAAGTTATGCCTCTGTGAGTTACAGAGGATTTTCAAGTGCACAAACACAGTTGAGCTGGGAAGGCATTCCCCTGAATTCTCCCGCATTGGCCGTAGCTGATCTCAATGCCATTCCTGCTGCTGCATCAGACGAGTTGGCCCATATTACAGGTGGATCACTTGGATTGGTAGCGGGAAATGCAGCCGGCGGAATTCTGGAATTGCGCGACCGGGCTTTGGATGAACAAGTACCTGGCGCTCAACTGGGTTTGGCGATAGGTAGTTTTGGTCAACGAGCTCTTCAAGCGGAAATCAGGTGGAAACAAGCTTCGGTTTTCCAGCAGATCCGGGTGGGAAGTACGCAAGCAGAAAACAACTTTCCATTTCGCGATGTGTGGGGACAAGAGCATCTTCGCGAAGGAGCAGATTTCCAACAGCAACTGTTGAAATACAGCGCCTTGTGGAAACGAAAGCAAGAGCGATGGTCTTACACCTTTTGGTGGCAAAATCAAAATCAAGGAATTCCTGATCAGAGCTTGGTCACTACGCCAAGAGCGCAAAGGCAAGAAGATATTTTTTTAAGGCAAATGCTGCAGTTCAAATCGTTGAACCACCGGCTGCGTCTTGCTTGGCTTTACGAGGAGGGGATTTATCAAATGAGCTTGTATGATTTGTACGATTTCAACGCTGCGCAATCTGTTTATCTACAATGGGAATACGAAGGATGGAACAAAGGAAAGAATGGATGGAGTTTGGGAAGTAGTGTGGCGCATCTTTTCGCTTGGGGATTGGAAAAATCAGGAGAAAGACAGCAGTGGCAGGGCTATGCCAATTATCGCTGGTCTTATTTGACGCGTTGGCGTGCTGATGTAGGTGGTCGGTTGGATTTGGCTACCGATGGTAAACCCTTGCCCGCTTTGAATCTTACCACATTGTATATGCCCACCCTTCAACAGCAGGGGAGGCTGGCCATTTCTATGCTCAACCGTAGGCCTGGTTTGAATGATTTGTACTGGCAAACAGGCGGCAATCCCAACTTGCAACCAGAAGAGGGTTATATGCTGGAAGCCGCTTGGAAATGGGAAAAACCCATAAAGCACTTCACAATTAGTCCTTCATTTTTGTTGTTCCAAAGTCAAATGAATCAATTGGTTGTTTGGATTCCCAATGGAACCTTGTGGTCTCCAGAAAATTTAGAAACAGTTCATTCACAAGGCCTGGAAGCCGCCTTATCCCTTCAATGGGAACAAGGTGATTGGAAGTTGATGACCACTGTTGCTTACCAATACACTTGGAGTATTTGGACGCGCCATGGGGTGGAAGCGCTTGCTCCAGGGGTTCCGATTCATCGCCTTCGGACCGCTGCAGAAGCCAAGTACCAAAAGAGTTTCTTACGCTTGAATCATCAACAAAGCAGTGATTGGCAACAACTTCGCGATTCAGGTCAACTCAATCGCTTGCTCGGACTCAACCTCTACGATTTGCAATTGGGCACGGGTTTTCGATGGAGAAATTTTGGCTTTCAAAGCAGCCTAGTAATCGTAAATCTCTTTGACGAAGCTTATGAATTGCAGGCCTACATGCCCATGCCGGGCAGAAGCCTTCAGATTAGAGTGAATATCAACACCTCCTTTTCCAACCCTAAAAAAACCAATGAACCATGAAACACATTCTGCTTTCCCTCGCCATAGCATCTGCTTGGTCAATGGTATCTTGT
>CAZDPF010000104.1:0-8799 GCA_964507215.1 uncultured Chryseobacterium sp.
GCGCCATCGACGTTAAAAGGGCTTTTGATCAAGCTTTTTTGCCCGCTCCCTTTGGTTATCTTTGCGCTCCTCTTTCGGGAGACGTTCTTTCATACGGAAAGGCCCTGTAGTTCAACGGATAGAATAGGAGTTTCCTAAACTCTAGATCCAGGTTCGATTCCTGGCGGGGCTACAGGAATTTTACGGCCCCGTAGTTTAATGGATAGAACAAGAGATTCCGGTTCTCTAGGTAGGGGTTCGATTCCCTTCGGGGCTACTATCCAATTCAGTTCGCTGCTGTCTGCTGCAACCTTTCCCAACAGCAGATGTTCCATAGCATATGTCACACGTCAAGCCTTACAAAGACGACCAGTCCTCCAAGAAGGAGCAAGTAGCCCGCATGTTCGATTCGATCAGCGGCCGCTATGACTTTCTCAACCACCTACTTTCTTTCGGAATAGACAAAGGTTGGCGGCGCAAATTGATTCGCGAAGCACAAAGTCTGGCCCCTCAGCACGTACTCGATATTGCAACGGGTACTGGTGATCTGGCGATCGCCCTTCGCAAAACTGGCGCACAAGAGATCATTGGTCTCGATATCTCCAACGGCATGTTAGAGGTGGGAAGAGAGAAAGTAAAACGCGCGGGTTTGGATGACTTGGTAGACCTTCAATATGGCGATTCTGAATCCATCCCCTTTGAAGATGAACGCTTTCAATTGGTGACGGCAGCTTTTGGGGTGCGCAACTTTGAGCACTTAGATCAAGGTTTGAGCGAGATGAGCCGGGTGCTTAGCCGAGGGGGCAAGATGATGATATTGGAATTCTCACAGCCCGAAAGCGCTCCTTTCAAACAGCTCTACGGTTTCTACTCAAAGTACATTCTGCCCACCATTGGGAAATGGGTTTCGCGCGATGCTTCAGCTTATGCTTATTTGCCCGAATCTGTAGAAGCCTTCCCATATGGCGAGGCCTTTTTGAACCGTCTACGAGCAGCTGGCCTGCATAATGCACGGGCCATTCCCCTCACTTTTGGGGTGGCCAGTCTTTACATAGCAGAAAAATAACACGCGGTGCCCTTCGTTCTCAAGCTGATGCCTTTAATACGCCATTTCCTCTTCGCATTGTGCTTGCTGCCCTCCTTGGCGATGGCCCAGAACAAACGTCTGCGCAATCAACCCAAGTACGATACGCGTCCATTACATTTTGGTTTCAGCCTGGGATTGAATTATACCGACCTCTTCATTCGCAAATACGATTTGTCTCAGGTGCCGGGCTATTACGCAGTACGCTCAGAGGTCAATCCCGGCTACACCATTCGCATTGTTTCTGACTTGAGGTTGCATGAAAACCTGTCGTTGCGTTTTGTACCGGGTTTTGCAGCCACCGTGCGCTATTTGTATTTTGAGGTTGATGACCGCTTTACCGGATTGCGGACCGAGGTCTTTCGCGAAGTGGAGTCGGCCTACATAGAACTGCCTTTTGAACTAAAGTTCCGCGGCGATCGCGTGAACAACCACCGCTGGTATGTGCTCACAGGCATCAAGCACAACATAGATTTGGCCTCCAAACAGGATGTGGAAGACGATGAATTCTTTAAGCTCAAGCGCCACGACTTTGGCTATGAGCTTGGGGTAGGCATCGATATTTACTTTGAATACTTCAAATTCAGTCCGCAAATCGTTGCCACCTTTGGTCAAACCGACCTCTTGGTGCAAGATGGAACTAAATTAATTGAGGGTATAAGCCGCTTGCAAACGCGGGCTTTGCTCATCAATTTTACCTTCGAGTAAGACCTAGCCCAGCAGCTTCTTTACAGTAGCGGCTACCAGCTTTCCTTCTGCTCTTCCTGCTACGGCTGCATTGGCAGCGCCCATGACCTTACCCATATCCTGCGGACCGGATGCCCCGAGATCCTGTATCAGTTGGGCAATTAAGGTCTGTAGTTCTTCTTCACTGAGCGGTTCAGGCAGAAACGATTGAATGACCTCTGCTTGTAGCTCTTCCTCATTGGCCAAATCTTCGCGGTTCTGCTCATGGTAGATGGCTGCTGAATCTTTCCGTTGCTTGAGCAAGCGTTGCAGCAGTTTGATTTCATCACCTTCTGCCAAGGCGGCCTGCGCACCCTTTTCTGTTTTGGCCAATAGAATGGCCGACTTTATGCCGCGCAGTGCTTCCAAGCGCGCTTTGTCTTTGGCGCGCATGGCGATTTTCATTTCCTCCTGAATACGTTCTTCTAGGCTCATCTTCAATCTACATTGTCATGCAAGAAGCGATTGTTGCGCTTGATTCCATTCTCGTCAACGCTCATTTGCCCTGTGAGTTCATTGCGAGAATGGCGCTCATCAGAAGGAATATCAATGCCTTGGCGTTTGTAAGCCGGGATATTTTCCGCCTCTTTCAAATTGCCATTTTTGAAGCGATAGTTGAAGCTTTCCAATCTTGCTTTCCTGCTCTCTGCTACGCGCTGGGCGCTTTCAGAAATGGGTCTTTCAAAAGGGTCGCTTGACGGATCTATTGGCGCTTTGGTCACTTCTTCCTGTGGCAAAGCGCGCTTTTCCATGCGCAACTCAGGCTCTATTTCGGTTTCTACTTCTCGTTTTGGCGCAGGCGCTTCAGGAGCTTCTTCTCCCTTGAGCTGGCGTTCAAACGCTACAAACTCTTCCAGTTTGATCACCCTACGTTCTTCTTGCACCGGCGCTTCGAACTCCATGATAGGTCCTTCTGTAACCGAAGACTCTGCTTCAATCTCCACCTCATCTTCCACACTTGTTGGCGCTGAAAAATGCGTATAAGGCATTTCTTCCGGAGCCATTTCAGGCTCGTTAACGGCCGCTTGCGGCAGATCCTCCTCCTCTTCCAGATCGCGAATCACGAAGGTGAAACCAGGCGACTCATCCTCTGCAAATGATCCAAGTGGCTCTTCAGGGCTGATCTTTTGTGGGTTTTGCTCCTCAGCAGGTTCGGGTTCAGACAGCTTGTTGGATGGGCGAATGGGTGTTTCCATGTCCAACGCCATTTGAATCTGCTGCTCATTTGCCGAGCGGGCTTTGCCCCGAACAGGCTGAAAACCCAAGCCTTCTGGAGTGGCTGGCGGTGTGTTGACCTTTTGCGTAGGCGTATTTGGAAGTGGCGCGTCTTCTAGCTTGAGGGGTGTTTCGGCCAGCACTTGGGTAACTGCCTGATCTTCTTCCAAGGTGTGAATCACCCGCGGACTGGGCGTGTGGATGACCGACCGTTGTTGATCAGGCGCGAAACCCGTAGCAATAATGGTTACGGCAATAGACTCCCCAATGCTTTCGTCTTCGCCAATACCTAGAATAATATTGGTATTTCCGCCCGCCTCGCGCTGTACATATTCGCTGATATCACTGATCTCATCAATTGTGATCTCCGAAGTACCAGAGATGATGAGCAAGAGCACATTGCGAGCGCCGTGAATGTGATTGTCGTTCAACAAGGGAGAGTTCAATGCATCTTTAATTGCATTGTTTGCACGGTCTTCCCCGCTGGCCGTACCTGAACCCATAATGGCGGTGCCACTATCGGCCAGCACTGTTTTGGCATCTTTTAAGTCGATGTTGGTGGTGAAGTGATGGGTAATCACTTCTGCTATTCCACGGGCAGCGGTGGCCAATACTTCATCTGCCTTGGCATAACCCGCTTTATAGCCCAAATTGCCATAGACTTCGCGCAGCTTGTTGTTATTGATTACAATGAGCGAGTCAACACTCTTGCGCAGACGCTCAATGCCCTCGGTAGCTTGCTTCTGCCGTACCGCACCTTCAAAACCAAAAGGCGAAGTGACAATACCCACAGTGAGTATACCCATCTCCTTGGCTGATTGAGCAATAATTGGCGCGGCACCCGTTCCTGTTCCACCCCCCATTCCTGCGGTGATGAAAACCATCTTGGTGTTGTGTTCTAAAATGCGATTGATCTCATCCAAGCTTTCACGCGCAGATTGTTCTCCTACTTCCGGATTGGCCCCGGCTCCCAAACCTTCTGTTAGCGAAGCGCCCAGTTGGATCTTGTTGGGGATAGGACTGTTCTCAAGCGCTTGGGCGTCAGTATTGCAGACCACGAAGTCTACTCCGTGAATGCCTTGTGTATACATGTAGTTGACCGCATTGCTGCCACCACCACCTACACCGATTACTTTAATCACTGACGACTGATTTTTGGGGAGTGCAAATTCCACGTTGTTGTTGTTTTCTTCGTCCACGTTAACGGGCATGAATTACTGGGTATCGTTGTCTAGAAAGTCTTTAAAGCGGTTGGTCCATCGCTCAAAGAAGCTGATGCGCTTGGGCGGACTTTGTTCCTCTTCCTGTTCTACTTCAGCAGGCTGTTGTATAACTGGGTTGGGGATGGCTTCTTGGGCAGGAATTTCTTCTTGTCCGGCTTGGCGAACATCATCTTGCGTAGACTTTCCTTCCAGGCCTTGCAAAACAAGTCCAACAGCTGTGGCGTACAGCGGACTGCTCAGTTCTTCTTGGTGCTCTGGATTGTGTGCCAGGTGTTCATTGGGATAGCCGATGCGGGTATCCATCCCGGTGACATACTCCACCAACTGCTTGATGTGTTTGAGTTGAGCACCGCCACCCGTGAGCACAATTCCTGCGATGAGTTTCTTGTTGGGTTCGGTGTAGCCGTAGCTTTTAATCTCTTGGTAGACCTGCTCAATGATTTCCACTACCCGCGCGTGAATGATGCGCGAGAGATTTTTAAGGCTAATTTCTTTGGGTTCTCTTCCGCGCAAGCCAGGAATGGAAACAATTTCTGTTTCTTTATTCTCTCCTGGCCAAGCAGAGCCAAATTTGATTTTGAGCAATTCGGCTTGCTTTTCAATAATAGAGCAACCCTCTTTGATGTCTTCGGTGATCACATTGCCCCCAAACGGAATGACGGCCGTATGGCGGATGATCCCATCCTTAAAAATGGCCACATCTGTGGTTCCACCCCCAATATCTACCAGCACTACACCGGCTTCTTTTTCTTCTTGGCTCAGCACCGCTTGAGCACTAGCGAGCGGCTCCAGCGTAATTTCCGAAACTCTGAGGCCCGCATCTTTCACACAACGGAAGATGTTTTTGATAGAAGACACCTGCCCAACCACTATGTGGAAGTTGGCTTCTAGACGACCACCATACATTCCACGAGGCTCTTGGGTTTCTGAATGCCCATCTATTTTAAACTCTTGCGGAAGCACGTGAATAATCTCCTCACCCGGCATCATCACCAGCTTGTGAACATTCTTGATCAGCAGATCGAGGTCTTCGTTATTGATTACCTCATCTGCATTGCTTCTGGTGATATAATCACTGTGTTGCAGGCTGCGAATGTGTTGCCCGGCAATACCCACCGTTACACTTTCAATGGAAATGTCAGACTGCTGCTCTGCTTGTTCAAGCGCAGCTTTAATAGAATCTCGGGTTTGCACAATGTTGGTCACCACACCGCGATGAACACCCAAAGAGCGCGCCTTGCCATAGGCCAGCACTTCCAGCTTTCCGTGCTCGTTCTTGCGCCCCACCATGGCCACAATCTTGGTGGTACCAATGTCTAATCCTACCGCTATTCTATTTGTGTCCATTCGTTTTCCCAACTATTTGCTTAGCACCACCTGCCCATTAAAGCGCAGATCGAGCTTACCGAAATTTGTGCGTTTGCCTGTTGTTACCATTTCGCGGTAAAACACGCTGAGTCTTTGAAGCTTATCAGGCCATTGGTTCAACCCGCCCAGCATCACCTCATGCGCACCTCCATGACCAGAATACAGTGTGCATTCTCCGGTTTCGCTCACTTTAGCTGCATCAATGCTTTTATTCAATATTTCATCTGCTTGAATGGCAAGAAATAGCGCATGCAGCTCCTCCAAACGCTTCGAGGCACCTCCACCGGAAACCAACGGAAGCTGCACTGACTGATAAGGAGAAAGGGCCATTACCTCGCCTTCTTGGCTGACGTAATAACTTGAATCGGTATCAAAGAGCCTAAAGAGAGGGGCCGCTTGTTCTATACGAACGTGCAGTCTTTCTCCCAAATCGGAAAATACCTCGGCCTCTTCAACCCCATTGAGGGTCATGAGGCTTTCTTCCAACAGTCTGATGTTAATTAGCGATGCACTATCTTTCAGAATATCAACTGTTTCTAGTATGTCTTTGGGCTTTTGGAAGGGCAAATCGCCTTCGAGAACTATATCGATTTCCCGCGCCTGAACAGTATTGTTAGCTTCTGAGAAAGAGAGCAATAGCACCGGCAAAGCCAAGGCAGTGAGCCAGCTGAACACCTTTAAAATGCGCTTTCCCTTTACCATGAGGCCATCATTTTGGCTATGGGTTGCACCCAGCGATCAATGTCACCAGCACCTGCAGTGACCAATAATTCGGGCCTCCAGGTTTCAAGGGTAGACAACAATTGGTCTTTTTCTACCAGTAGCTGCTGTGAAACGCTACACTTTTCAAGCAAAACCTCACTGCTCACACCGGGAATGGGCTCTTCTCTAGCGGGATAGATGGGCAACAGAATGAGTTGATCAACAGCTGAAAGGGCTTCGGCAAAGCCATCGAGAAAATCGCGGGTTCGGCTGTAGAGATGGGGTTGAAAAACCAAGGTGAGCTTGAGCTTGGGGTGCCATTCTTTCAACGACTGGATAAGCGCTTTTAACTCACCGGGATGATGGGCGTAATCATCATAATACCATCGACCTTCACCGCTATAAAGCTTCTCCATTCGGCGCCACACGCCGGGAAAACTGGGAAGAGCTTGGGCAATTTGTTCTGGTGGAAGTCCATTCTCTGCGCACAGCGCCATGGCCGCCAGCGCGTTGTGGAGATTGTGGAGCCCGGGGTAACGCATTTCCACCGCTTGTACAAATCCGGGCCCATGCCATTCAAAAAAATAGCTTCCTTCGGCTATGCGCAATTGTTCAATCCGATGGCTTGCGCCTTTGCCGCCATAGGTAATGCCTGGCAAGGCCGTTTGCTGATGCACTACACACGGGCCTTCAATCAATTTTTGGAACTCTTCAAAAGCTTGTCGATACGCCGCTTCAGTGCCGTAGATGTCTAGGTGATCGGGCTCCACGGATGTAATGATCCCTGCAGCTGGTTTCAATCGCAAAAAGCTTCGGTCAAATTCATCGGCTTCTACCACACATAGATTGCTTTCGCCCGCGTAGTAATTGGTTTCATCGCCTGATATCAATCCGCCCAAAAAAGCCGTAGGCGATTGGCCGCAACTACGAAGCAGGTGGGTAAGCAAAGCCGAGGTGGTGGTTTTGCCATGGGTGCCGGCTACGGCTAAAGTTTGGTAGTTGGCGCTGATGGCTTGCAGCAATTCAGAGCGCTTGCGCAAGGTGAAGTTCTTGGCGCGAAAGAAATTGAGCAAAGGATGGTTGGCTGCCAATGCCGGGGTGTAGATGACCTCGAGATTTTCGGCTTTTTGAATGCGCTCTGGAAGTTCTTCAGGACGATCTGAATAGGTAATCACAATGCCTTCAGCTGCTAACTGTGTACTCACTTTAGAAGGCTGTCGATCGAAACCAAAAACGGCCACTCCCTTTCGGTGGAGATGTCGGGCCAAAGCACTCATACCAATGCCCCCAATGCCAGCAAAAAAATACACCTCCTTTGTCATGCCTTGCGAATGAGGGTTTCAATGGCATCTACTATCTGTTCGGTGGCCAACGGACGACCTCTACGAAGGGCGGCTTCAGCAATCTTTTGCCTTCGGCCATGGTCTTCCATGAGTTGTTGAATGGCCTCTGCCAGCCCATTCTCTAGGTCGTTTTCGGCAATCATTACGGCCGCACCGTCTTGGGCAAGTGCCCGGGCATTGTGGGTCTGGTGGTCTTCGGCCACATTGGGTGAAGGAACCAACAAACTGGCTTTGCCCAATACTTCAAGCTCTGATAGGGTACCTGCTCCGGCCCGGCTCAACACCAAATCTGCAGCGGCCATGGCCTTCGGCATTTCGGCAATAAAAGCATTCATCCACAAGCCATCAGTGGCAGGAATCCTTTGTTTTAAAGCTTCGAAATACAATCGACCCGTTTGCCAAATGACGTTGTAACCTTGGGCAAGCCAAGATTGATAATGCGCTTCTACTGCCACATTGATGCGCTTGGCGCCAAGGCTTCCGCCGAGGATGAGCAAAGTAGGCCGATCGCCTAGACCCAATGATTGAAGGGCTTCTGTTCGTTCAGGAAGTGGTTGAAGTAAATCTTTTCTAATCGGATTGCCCGTGAGCAATATTTTCTCTTGGGGAAAGAATCGCGCTAAGCCTTCATAAGCCACACAGATCTTTCGGGCCTTGCTGGCCAACCATTTATTGGTGATGCCAGGATAGGAGTTCTGCTCTTGCAAAAGGGTAGGAATTCCCCTCTGGTTGGCGGCGTAAAGTAGAGGCCCACTGGCAAAACCACCTGTGCCAATGACAACATCGGGTTGGTGTTGCGCCAATAAACGATGCGATTGAATGACACTGGATAGCACTTTAAAAGGGAAACTGAAATTGAGAAGTGGTTTGCTTCTGCTCAGTCCGCTGATCCACAATCCGGTTATTGGAAATCCAGCTTGTGGAACGCGTTCCATTTCCATGCGGTCTCGTGCGCCCACAAAGTGAATGTGGCAATCAGGATAGCGCCTGCGCAATTCTTGGGCAATGGCCAGCGCCGGGAAAATATGTCCGCCTGTTCCACCACCACTCAGTACAAAACGGAAAGCTTTGTTAGCCATCTGCTATTGATTGGTTGGACGCATCGATGTATTCCGCCAATTCCCCTTCCTCAGACTGGGCGATTTCTTCTTCCTCAAAA
>CAZDPF010000105.1:0-2632 GCA_964507215.1 uncultured Chryseobacterium sp.
ATCTGGATTTAAACTTTTCAAACAATAGCAACACAAGCCTTGCTGTTGGCGATAAAGAAATTCTTCGAATCCTTCGGGTTTTCTGATGGCATAATAAAGATTTTTGTACACTTCTTCATCTTCAACCCAATGCCGTTCCACCCAATCTTCGCTTAGCTGAACTTGCACATCAAGATCACTGAACTTATTAATGAATCTCATGGGGTATTGAAAGCAATCCGTCTTTCGACTTCTTCTTCTAGGGCAATAGGTAGTTTCTTGTCTGGGAAGCGACTAAGGAGTTCATTTCGAATTTTCTGCGCTTCAGGCTTGTAACCTTTGCTTTCTAAGAAAACCAATGATGTTAAAAGTTTCTCCACTTCTTGTGGACCAGGAACGCCTTTCATCAATTCGCGAATGACATGATCATAATCTAATCCAAAGGCATGTTGCAAATCAGTTGGACTCCCTTCTCCAGGCCCATCTAAACGCAAGAGTTTATTTTGCTTGTCTACCTTGAAATGATTGAGAACAATAGGGGAGTGGGTGGTAAATATAAATTGCACTTTCGGGAAGGCATTCTTAAAACGCTGAATCACCTCTTTTTGCAAGTTGGGATGCAGATGCATATCTATTTCATCAATCAAAACAACTCCTTCAGGTTCTCGATCTCCATTTAAAATAAAGGAACGGTAGGCAATATCAAATACAATGGAATACAAGCGCTTATACCCTTGAGGCAAAGCAGTGTAGAACTCTGCAGCAGCATTCTTGTAGAAAAATTGCAGCTCGTAGGATTTATCATCTATCGGCTGATAAGCACCTAACCCTACAATCTCGTGTATTGCCGACTCTAGCTTTTCATTAATGGGTTGGGTGAATGCTGCAAAGGCCTTTGTAATTGTATTAATTTCATTTACAAACTGTTGCTTGCGCTTATCATAAGGCTCTGTGTCTTCATGAACTTCTAAATTCAATTGAATTTTTTGTTCTTCTTTCGACTTGAGATCTCTATTCTTCTGGGAAATATGCAAGAATCGTTTAAACCAAAGCTCAATATTGCTATTGCGATCATCCCAACCATAGTACCCAAAATCTCTGGGTAAACTCTCCCTTCCCACAACTTTCTTGGCGTGGGTACCAATTCCTGCTTGAGCATGGGGATAGCTATCGCTGAAATAGGCCAAAACAGGAAGTTCAAACGATAAGGGGTTCTCATTGAGCTTTTCGAGTAGGCTTTTTTGGGCCTCTTTGTAAAGGGTAGAAAAATACTTGCCGCTCTCAGACTCCTTTTTCAGCGCCCATTCTAGTGTTTCGCCTCCATACGTTGCTTTCGCTTCAACACAAATTGGATAAGAAAAGGTTCTACTCTTTGCATCGTAGAAAGCATCCCACATCTGCATGCCACGTACATTGGCATGACTACTGGATGTAAGTTTCTTGGGATACTTGGCATTGGCTGCAAAAAGAAAGCTCAACGACCTTCTTAAGCCTGAAAGAACACTCGTCTTTCCCGTTCCATTGTCTCCAATAAGAAGGGTACTTTCTATGCCCAATTCAATTCTGTAATCCTTGAATAGGCGGAAATTTAGAAAATGGACATCTAACAATTTCATAATGGAAAATTACGTCATCACAAACTATCATTCTCTAAATACCCTTGTAAAACGTGTAGGGCATTGCGCTCTTCTTGCCATTCTTCTTGGCTGCGTGCGTGCCTGCTCATATACTCCAGTAGCTGAATGGCTTCGCGGCGTTTGCCCCAGTAATCAGGTAGCTCGTTGTACAGCCATTGGCGGCCGGCCTTGGGGTCTTCTACTTTGCGGGTTTCGCGCACGGCAAACAGCAATTGCCGCAGTAAACTTTGGCCAAAGCCTTCCTTGAGTTCTTTGTTGCCAAACTCGGTGGCGGTCATCAAACGGGTTTGGTTGGCCTTGCCACTCTTGAGCAAAAAGCGGTAGTCTTTGAGGCCAAAACCGCGGGCCAACTCCATAAACACGCCGTTGCGGTATTCACCGTGTCCTTGAATTTCTAAGGCTTTGGTGTAAAAACGCTCCTCAGCACTGAGGTTGCGCCATACGCTTTGCGGCATGCCTGTGGGCACCAAGTACTCGCAAGCGGTGGCCACCGCACTGTCTATAATTTTTTGCAACTCACTTACTTCGCCCTTTTTGCGCTCTCTACTGAGCTCATAGCCCACGTCTATGTCTTCAATTTTTTTGTAGCGGGTAATCACGCGCAAAGCGGCTACATAGGCGGCCAACTGATAATCAGTATCCCCAAAGTTGGGATCTTCTTTATCGTCTATGGCGTGCATAATGTCGAGCTCTTTCTTCACCTCTAGCTCTACGTCACTCTGAATATCAAAGAGAAAGGCGGTTTCTTCTGAGGTCTGCTTGCGCAGCACCATGCACACCGTACCCTGCACATAGTTGCCGGTTTTAATGCCCACGGCGTCTGTCTCGGTTTGTATGGTCCAGGCGGCGGTGACTTGCAAGCCGGAGGCCCAGAGAATGAGGGCCAGGTCTGCCCATACGGCCGCATCTTGGTGGGTGAACATCACCACTTGGGCGCCATTATCTGGCATGTGGCGGGTAAAGTTGCTGTAGCACTCTACCATGCTTTGGTTAAAGCTTTGGCCTTTGCCTTTTAC
>CAZDPF010000105.1:2732-8748 GCA_964507215.1 uncultured Chryseobacterium sp.
CGCGCTTGCAGCAGGGCCAATACGCGGGCTTCGCGTTCTAGGTCTTGTGCGTTGGGCTCGCAATAGTGGCGTTGGCCTTTTTCATCTACATAGCGAATGCAGTAGAGGCGTTCTTGAAACACATCATCGGGGCGGGGTACAAGGTCTTCATTTTCCCACAACCGCAGTCCGTATTGGGTTTTGCCGTCTATGCGTCGGTCGCCCCGCAGGGCGGCAATGGCAAAGGTTTGTTGGGTTTCGGGGCACACCAATTCGCTGTTCTGCACTGTGCCCTTTTTGGCTTGGGCCATTTGGGCGGCCGTAGCACCGGTCACAATGCGCAAGTGGTAGCGTTGGTTGGGGTGGTCTGCCTCTGGTATTGCGCACACCTTATACTTCTCTGAAATCACCCAACTGGGGGCCAAGGGCACCCAATAGCCGGTGGCCGGGCTCTTGGCTTCTACGCAGTACAAATAGGCATCAGCCCGCCAGCCTTTTTCGTTGTGTTCAATGCCCCATTCGGTAATCTCGGCATCGGCATGGGCAAAGGCTTCTTCTTGGGCTTTTCGCACTTCTTCCTGCACTTCTTCACCGCCCCCTACAATATTCAAGGCCGCCCAGGTGAGCAAGGCCGCCGCTGGGTTAAGATCACTGGCATAGACTTCACAGCCCAGGCGAGCTGCTTCAAAGGGAATGCTGCCACCTCCGCAAAAGGCATCGCCCACGCGCGGCGTATGGCCCAACTGCTTTTCGCCCATTTGGGCCACCCATTCGGTGAGGCTTTGGGCGTTGGTGCCGCAATGGGCGTTGATGGCTTCCCAAGCTTCAGATGAGGGGCCTGCAATTTGCTCTGGACGGTCGCAAAGGCCCAGCTTTTCATCATAGCCCAATTGGCGGGTAAAAATCTCGTACTCCAGCCAGTTTTTTTCGTCTTTGTCCAGTCCGACTTTCCAAGCGGCTTTGTCTTCGGTAGAATCTGCGGTGAAGTAGCGGCTGCGTTGGGCGGTAGAGGACAGGCGGTAGAGTTCTTTCAGGGGTATTTTCTTGCTTTTGCGCAACCACAGCCCCTCTTCGTCCATGGTCATGAGCTTGAGAAAGATGTCGCGGTCTTTTTCGGCATCTTCGGTGGACGGCAAGAGGAGGCCAATTAGCGTTGCCCGCACCAAGACCAAAGGTTTGCGTCCCCACCATTTGCCCAGTCCGGTGAGGGTTTGGCCTCCACTGGACTTCCGCTCTTTATAGCTCTCTTTGCTGAGTTTAGAGACCGGAAATTGGCTTTCAATAAAGCTAAGGGGGAGCGGGTTCATAGGGAGGTGCTGGGGTAATCAGGATTATTGTCTTCAAAGAGGCGGTCAGTGGGTACGGCCTCGTGCTTGCGTTGGCGGTGGGCGGTGGCCGGGTTTTCGGTGAGGGCAAAGCGCAGGGCCTTGCGCCAGCCTATGCCACGGTGGCGTATGGCGTGCCCGGTGGCGGCATTGGTAATGGTGTAGAGCCACCAGCGTTCTTCTGGGCGCAGGCCCAGCCAGTTTTGCAAGGCGGTGTCAATGGTGCCGGGGTCGGCCTCTTCAATGGCCCAGACCAGTACCAGCAGTTCTTTTCCCAAGAGGCGGTGCAGGTGGGTGAAGCCCCCTTTGCGAAAGCTACCGCTGCGCACATCGCGTTCTTTCATGCGGCGGTTGAACTCTGCCCGCACTTCGGCTTCTACCAATTTCCACTTGGCCGTTTTAAGCATGCAGCGGAAAGAACTGTGGGCATCGTTCAGGCCGTATTCCAAGGTGCTGAAATTGCGATCTTCCACGTATTCGCCCATTTCAAAGAAGTACACATCGTCTTGTCCGGCCTTTTGGTAGAACAAAAAGTGGTGTTGGCTTTCGTCGGGAGAGAAACCAAAGTCAATGATTTTAGGGCTAACCTTGGTGGACATCTTCGGGTTTGGGGTATTCGTGTTTCTCTTCTTGTAGGAAGTCGAGCAGCAGCTGGCCACTGGGGAAATGCAGTTGTTTCATATTCAGACGTACTTCGCCTTCCATCAAGCTTTGTAGGTAGGCTACGCCATTGCTCAGGGCCTGGTGGTTGAGCAAGGTGATGCGGTCAAAAGAGATTCCTACAAATTCTTCGCGGCTCTTTTCAATATCTAGGCTTACATCTTGGGCTTGAAGGCCTTTCTTTTCAATATGCTCGAGGAGGCGGAAAGTATCGGCGGTTCGGTCTGCCTTAGGCGGACGGTTCCAGATGGCGGGTTTGTGGGGTTCAATTTGCCAAGGTTTGCTGCGGTCAGGCACCAAGTGTACATCTACACTAGAGCGTACCCCATCTAGCTCGGCTCCATAGGTAATGCGCTGGCCCGGTTCTACCGCAAAAGGCCCTTCGTAGACCCCACCATTTTCAAAAGGATTGCTGCCGGTGGTATTGTAGTAGATGGTTGCCGTTGGCGGGGCAGCTTTCAGCTCAAACAAATGCTTGCCATCAGGTCCGGCATGGGTACCTTTTTTCACGCTTACGCGGTTGGTCCAATGCACAATTTCCCCGGTTTCGGCTTTGCCTCTGCTGTCTACACAAAGAAAGCTCAGGTGCATATCGGTAGTGCCAAAGGTGTCATTGGGGTCTAGAACGCTGGAGGCGGTGCTCACCTTGGGGCCCACTTCCCAATGCACCGTATCGCCATGTAAGGCGGCTATGCGCAGGTGAACCTCTCCGGTTTGGTCGTTTCGTTCTACTTCGCGCAGCAGTACAGAAGTGGGCGGAGGAGGAAAGGGCCCTTTTTCAATCCAGTCGCCATTGGCCCGCCACTGGTCTTGTTGCAACTGTCTGTCTTTGAGTTGATCGAGGGCATTGGGTCTATGCCAGATGAACTCTGGCAATTGGGCAGCGCGTTTTTTTACATCATTCCAGCGCTCGCTTTTTGAGATAAACAGGCGCTGTTCCACCATGGATTTGAAGCTGTCAGCGGTATCATCAGCCAAAAATTTCCGCTTGTCTTCCAAAGTCTTCCGTATCTGTTCTTCCCCGCGCAATTGGTTGTTTTCAAACTGAAAACGCAGGGTGGCGTCCATCAGTCCGTTTTTGGTAGGGAAGTAGAGTTTTACGAAAGTTTCCACCACAGACTGTCTAAATTTAAAGAGGTAGCTCTCGCGAAGTTTTTCAGCCTCCATAAACTGTACATCATTGGGGGGCACCCCTTCGCTTCTGAATTCAGAGAGAATGGCATCTATGGCTTTTAGTCCGGCGGCGTTTTCGTGAATACTTTCCATGCCCAGTTGATCACCGCTTAAAAAGAGCAATCGGTTGCGGTAGGGTGTATTGTCATAGAGGCCTTGCAGGTCAGGGTGCAATCCGCCCCTGAAAGGTTGATAGATCACCAATTGCAATTTGTTGATCTCCGGTTCAATTTCATCGGGTGAAGGCAGGGCATGCACCGTTTGGTAGCAATCGCCAATCAGTGGCTGGAAGATTTCCAGCAGTTTGTTTTTGATTTCTTTCCGTTTGCTTTCCTCATTATAGCCGCGGATGTAGGCACTCAGTTTAGCCACTACGTTTTCTACGTCTTTAAAGAGGAATTTGCCGCTGGTATCTTGGTGGAGGTACCAGGCGTTGTTGCGCAGTTCGGGAATAATGTCTGACTTGATTTGGCGGACATCCGTTCCGGGGGCTACAAGCAGATTGACCATTTCGGTGTCTTTGAGACCACGTATGGCATTTTGCACATTGGAGAGCGAGGCCATGAGAATGAGTTTGGCGGCTCGGCTCGCCAGGGTATTTTGGAAACGCGCATCTAAATCTTGGGCCACGGCTGATTCATTGGCCGCATAGATATCATGGGCAATGGCGTTGGTGAGTTTGCCATTGATTTGCTCCAATTCTGTGAGCAAGTCTGGATCGGAAAGATCCAGATCGTAGGGTGCAATTAGATAAGCTTGTTGTGCCCAACCCAATTCTTGGTGAAACATACGGGCGCAAACCGTGCGCATCAGCCTAATGAGGCCGCGGGTTTGTTGAAATCCCAGATTTTCTTTGAAGCGGGCATAGAGGTCTTTGAGGCCCGGGTGGAAAGGGTAGGAAGACAATACCGCGTGCCGCATAGAGTCAGGCGTTTCGGTACTGATGTCCATTTGTTTGGCCTCGCGAATTTTTTCGGCATAAGCATCGGCCACCGCATCTATGTCGCCTTTGGCCGGCAGTTCACTGAACAGGCGGGTGCGAAGAATATGGTAGAGTTCATCGCCTGTTTGGGCCACGGGTGTGAAGTTGCGAGCCAGGCGGTTGAGTTCTGCGCGCAAATTGGAAAGGGCGGTGCAAGAGTAGTTGCTGCCATCTACCCCTGTTTCACCCAAATCAGAAATGACCAGCGCAATGTGTTGCAATTCAGATTTGCCCAAGGCAGCCATCAAGTTAACCAGGGCCTCGGTAGTAACATCGCCCAAGTTAGAGTTGCCGATGGATGTACTAGAGCCGCCGTGCAAATAGGGTGGGAGCTCATCAATGAGCAGCAGCAGTTTCTCATCTTTGAGCAAGTTCATCCAAGCCGATTGCCCAGGGGCTTGTAGCGGACTGTAGAAATCTTTGAACAGTTCTTTTTTGCCCAATTGTTCGGCGATGTAGCCCCAAATGCCATTGCTTGGTTTTTCTCTTCCAGAGAAGGCAATCACTTTAACGGCTCCCTTTACAGAAGTTTGGTAAATCTTGCCCATTACTTGTTGCCGATACTCTGGGTATCTACCAAGCAAGCCTACGGCAATCATATTGTGGGTTTTACCACCTCCCATGCTTTGGGTGAGCCGGAACACACCGTCTTGGTCTTGTCCTTCTAAGCGGCGGAACACGGCCTCATAGAGGGCCTTCATACCCGCGGTGATATAGTTTTCTTCGAAGAAATGGTCGGGATTGATCCGATCCTCCACCATGAGGTCGGTCATATCGAGTACTACATCTCGGCGGTTCTTATCGAATACCGAAGGTCTGATTTTGAGGGATTGGGCAAGCGTTTTCATGGAAAGATGAAAGGGATGATGAAAGTGTTTGGTTGTTATCGGCCAAAGTGGGCAAGTTATTCTATTCAGCGGCAATAAAGAAGAGTGAATGCAATAAATCAGCAGAAAAGAAGCTGTTTTATTCGTTGGCCATCGTCTCCCAAAAATCTGAATCGAGCTTTTTGATTTCGATCACCCGGTCGATAGACATCCCCAAGCCGTAGTCATAGATATAATTGGCCAGTTCATCGCCGTCCATGAGGAGGAGGCGCATGGCATTGGAGAGGTTGCGCACATATTGATGGGCTTCTTGGGTAAAAGAAGAGGTGGTAATGAAGATGCCTTTGTCGGCTTTAGCAGCGGCCATGGCCCCAACAAAGCTTTGAATATCTACACGGCCGATCTTTTTGTCGCGGGCATAACGCTTGGCTTGAAGGTGGATGCGTCCAAATCCCAGCACATCTTCGCGAATAATGCCGTCTATGCCACCGTCATTGGAGTATTGGGTAACTTCACCCGCATCTTTAATGGCGCCCCCATAGCCCATCTTTTGCAAAAGCTTAACCACCAGTTCTTCAAAAGCTTGCGGATGCTTACTGAGAATGGTATCGAGAATGTCTTGACAGGTGGATGCTTTGAGTTCTTCGAAGCCTTGGCTCAGGGCCTCTTCTGGCGTAGCATCTGTGATGCTTTCCTGTGCTTTTGGGTTGCTTTGAAGGACGCCTGATTGACCAGTTTGTTTCTGTAACCGCTGTTCATTAATGTATTGCCGTATGGCCTGATCACTTTTATTGAGGAATTGCTTTCCCAGTGCGGTGATTTGATATTGTGCCCTTTGTGGCTTTTCCAACAGACCTCCCATATGGAGATAGGAGAGGGCCCAGCTGATGCGATCTAAGAAGACCAGTCCATTGCCCGACTGGTATTCTTGTTGGCGTTCTTCGGTGCTGAGCTGGAAGTAGGGCGCTAAGAGCGGTTCTAAATCTCGATAGCGATAGGCTTGGCCATCGCTGAGCACTTCGAGAATGGGCTTTTGAATTTCGTGGTATTTCGGAATGGGCATAAGCAGA
>CAZDPF010000106.1:0-8715 GCA_964507215.1 uncultured Chryseobacterium sp.
CTTTGGGCTAAATTCAAATCGGTAATGCTAATCTTCCCTGTGAGATAGCGGGCTTTGGTTACATCATAGCGTTTTTGCGCAACGGTATCTGCCCGCGCGGCTATCATCAATTGGTCTTGCTGCATATTGAAATTCATCACTTGCAGATAAATCTCTTGTTCAAAATTCACTTCGTCTTGCTGCACATTCACTTCCACCAAATCTTGATTGGCCTTGGCCCTTCTCACCCGCGACTTGGCTTGTCCCCAATCCACAATTGGAAAGCTCAGTTGAACAGCAAGATTCTGCTGACGCAATGGATCTTGATACACTCCGGTTAAGCTGCCTGCTTGTTGGTTCAATCCGAAATTGGCCCGCACATTCAAATTATAGCCGGCCTCTGAGCGGGCTTGGGCCACGTTTTGTTCAGCTTCCAATCTTCGGCGTCTAAATTCCAAAACAGCCTGTCTATTGTTCTGCGCTTGAACCAATGCTTCATCCACTCCCACTTGCACAAAGCGAGCATCTTTGGGAATGTTCAAGCGCACATCTGCTTCCACATCCATCTCCAAAAAGCGCTTTAATTCTCGGCTGGCCAAAGCGTAATCCAATCCTGCTGAGCGCATGGCATTTCGGGCATTCAGTAAGTTGAGCTCAATCTGCAATAAATCATTCTCGGCAATCTTCCCCAAGTTGTAACGCCCCTGCGCAATCTTGAAAAGGGTATCGTTGTTCTGCACATTCAACTCCGCAATCTTTACCCTTGCTTCAGCAGACAGCGCCGCAAAATAGAGGTCGGTAACCTCGGCCGCTATGCGTTCAAGGTCTTCGTCGTACTGCCGCTGCGACTCTTTGTACAAAAGGGGTTGAATGCGCTGTTGCCATTTGAGCTGGTTGTACAAAATCATGGGTTGGAAATAACTCACTGAAATAGGCGTAGAATAGAAGTCTGTGCGCACTTCCGGACTACTCACATTGGTGCGTTGCAGCCCTGAAGACACCGACAAATTCCCTCCGGTAAGAAAAATGTTTTGGTCGATGCTGAGCTCTCCCTGCATGAACACCTGTTCGCGTAATGGAAAAGAATAAGTGCCATCGGGTTGGGTTACTCGGGTGATGGAGCTGCTATAATCTGGGAAGGTGGAATTAAACCGCACTTGGGGAAGATTAGACGCCTTGAATTGGCGATAGTTCCAGTAGCGATTTTCGGCGGTGTTGATCGCACGGTGATAGCTGGGCGATTGTTCTTTGGCGCGCTGAACAGCCTCAGACAATTGAAGACTGAGCGGCCCGTTTTCAGCATTTTGTGCGACCAAGAGGCCAGAGCACAACAAGAGAAACAACAGCTTATTCATAGCGCAATGATTCTACGGGATCTTGAAGAGCGGCTTTTCGGGCAGGAGAAAGGCCAAAGACCAGTCCGGTAGCCGAGGCTACTCCGAATGAGATGAGAATGGAAACCCAAGAGATAATGGTTTTAATCTCCGCCAGCCATTCAATGAGGTAACTTCCAAGAACCCCCAGAGCAATGCCAATGAGTCCGCCGCTTAAACTGATGAGCAGAGCTTCAAACAGAAACTGCGCAATGATGTCGTCTTTTTTCGCCCCAATGGCCAATCGGGTACCAATCTCACGGGTGCGCTCGAGTACCGATGCCAACATGATATTCATAATCCCAATACCACCTACCAACAGCGAAATGCCTGCGATAGCCGAGAGCACCAAATTGAAAATGTCTTTGGTACGTTGTTGCTGCTCTAGAAGTTGTTCTGGAATCACAATTTCAAAATCCACTACCTCATTGTGCCTTCTGTGCAGGTACCTTCTTACCACATCGGCTGCAGGTGAAAGCATAGCGCTTTCTTCCATCTGAAGCGTGAGCTTGTCGAGTTGGTGGTAGTTGGGGGCACTTGGTGGCGTTTCTTCTTCGTCCCAACCCTCGTCAATCTTCAGCAATCCACGGTCTTCGTAACGCACCAATAAAGTATTCACCGGGGTGTAGATATCCATATTGTAATCGCGAATCCCCAATTCATTTTGGGCCTTTTCTGTAATGATTTTGGCCCTTGTAACTCCAATAATAGTCAGCCATTGATTGCCGCATTTGATGCGTTCTCCCACGGCTGTTCTTCCGGGGAAGAACTTCTTTTCAATGCCACTGCCCACAACGCATACTGCCGCAGCTGTTTCCATCTGCACTTGGCTGAACAGCTGACCGCTTTGCAGTTGGATGTTGAATACTTCAAAGAAGCTGGGCCATACCCCTATTAGTTTGGCGGATCTGCGCCTTCCGTTGGAAATGACGGAGGTGTTGAGAATCACTTCCGGACTCATATTTCGCAAGCCAGGAAGAATTTGTTGCAGTCCGTAAGCATCGCGTAGATCGAGTCCCTTGGAGAATTTCACCCCAATTTCATCGGATTGCTCTTCGCCCAGTTTTTGGTCTTTTTGCTCAATGATCGGTTTGATTTCGATGTTGTTAACCCCTACCAATTCGAGCTGACTGAGAATTTCTTGTTGCGCGCCTTTGCCTATAGCTAGCATGGTGATGACGGCGGCCACCCCGAAGATGATGCCGAGGGCCGTAAGCATGCTGCGCACACGGTTGGCTTGCAAGGCTTCCCAAGCAATCCCCAGATTCATTCCCTGCCTAGAGGAAAGCAATTGCTTCATGTTTTACAGCGACTTGCTAATGACTTTCAGTTCCATTTGTTCCCCATTGGCAGGGGCGTTCAGGAGCACTTCATCGCCTTCTTCCAGACCAGCTGCTATCACCACCCTTTCATCATTGGCTGATCCGAGTTGCACCTGCTGCTTAGAAACCCCCACACCTGTGCGCTTGTACACAAAACTCAGACTGTCATTGCCAAAAACGGCTTCAAGGGGTACTTGTAGGCGATCGGCTTGCTCATCAATGAGAATGCGATTGCTGGTGGTCATGCCCGGACGATAAAGACTATCGCTTTCGGTGACTTCAATTTCTACTTCAAAAACTTTGGAGTCAGCGCCTTCACGCGATTCGCCCATATTGGCAACACTCACCACCTTGCCGTGCAGCTGAACCTCTGGAAATGCATCTAAACCAATAAGTACTTCCTGTCCTTCCTGCACTTTTCGAATATCTACCTCATTGATGTAGGTAAGGCTGAGCATTTTACTCAAGTCGGGGAGGGTGGCTACTACCGGGTTCCACGGTTGTATGGTGCTGCCTGATTTCACTTTGCCATTCCAGCTTCGGTAGTAAGTGACCATTCCTCGTTTGGGCGCCAGAATGCTGAATTCTTTCTCCAGATCTTGCATTTGCTGGAGTTGGTTGCGGGTTTGTTGAAGTTCAGCACCGGCCTCAATCATTTTGGCTCGGCTTTGTTGTTCTTTGATTTGGTAATCGTCTTTTTTTCGCACCAAATCGTCTCTCAGTTTTTCTAGGTCGAGCTGAATGCGTTGAACAGTAGCTGGGGGCTCGTACACAGATTGTTGAAGTTCTATTTCTTTCTGTTTGATTTGGAAGGCGAGGTTTTCCAGTTCATTGCGTTTTTCGCGCAAGGTGAGGGCGGTATCCAATTGGGTTTGGGTGTACACACTATTGGCCTTGTCTAGTTCTACGAGTTTTTCATTGATTTTGGCCGTGATATCGCTCTTGTCCAATGCAGCCACAAACTCACCAGGTTCCACATAGGTGCCTTCGTCTACCATATTGGCTATTTTAATTTGGTAGATGCCATAGCGTTGCAGCCCAGCAGGGGCCACAATATTCTCTGCATTCTTGGCCATGAGTTCTCCGCTGGAGACCACCTCGTCTTTGAAGACATCGCGAATTACAGTAGTGCTTAGCGTTAATTGCTTGCCCGTACTTCCCCAAGGTGTCCAAATCCAAAGAATGGTGATGGTAGCCAAGGCAACAAGAAGCGGAACGCGGTATTTTTTCATGAGAAAGCTGAAAGGCTATGATAGAACGCCGAAGTTCTAAAACTCGTGCCCGATGGCAAGGCATGAAAGCGTTAAAGCGCCTTATGGGCCATTAAAAAAGGCGACCTCCTAGTGGAAGTCGCCTTGCAAGAAAGGCTATTTGACTTTAGAGCGGAATATTGCCATGTTTTTTTCTCGGCAGTTTTTCTGCTTTGTTTTCCAACATCTTGAAGGCTTTGATCAAGCGTTGGCGCGTATTTCTAGGAAGAATTACATCATCAACATACCCACGAGCAGCAGCGCGATACGGATTGGCAAACATGTCTGCGTACTCTTTTTCCTTTTGCGCGTGCATGGCTTCAGGGTCATCGGCAGAGGCAATTTCATGGCGGAAGATGATTTCAGCCGCCCCTTTTGCACCCATTACAGCGATTTCGGCAGAAGGCCATGCGTAGTTCATATCGGCGCCTATGTGCTTGGAGTTCATTACATCATAAGCGCCACCATAGGCCTTTCGGGTGATGACCGTTACGCGAGGTACGGTGGCTTCACTGAAGGCATACAAAAGCTTAGCTCCATTGGTGATGATGGCATTCCATTCTTGGTCGGTACCCGGAAGAAATCCTGGAACATCTTCAAACACCAAGAGCGGAATATTGAAAGCATCGCAGAACCGCACGAAGCGAGCACCTTTTTGCGAAGACTTGATATCGAGTACGCCAGCCAGGAAAGCAGGTTGGTTGGCCACAATTCCGATAGATCTTCCGGCCAATCGGCCAAAGCCTACTACGATGTTCTCAGCGAAGTCTTTATGCACTTCCAAGAAGCTATCAGCATCCACCACTTCTTGAATCACTTCCCGCATATCATACGGTTGGTTCGGATTCTCTGGAATGATGCTATCGAGCGCCGGACGTTCTTCATTTCCCGCTTCGTAGGGCACAAAAGGCGGCTGCTCTTCGCAATTTTGTGGCATGTAAGAAAGCAGTCTGCGAATGTGATCGATGGCTTCTACTTCATTGCCACAACTGAAATGGGTAACGCCAGATTTGGTGCTGTGGGCTGAAGCGCCCCCCAGATCTTCTGAGCTCACATCTTCATGGGTAACGGTCTTCACCACATTGGGCCCTGTGACGAACATATACGAAGTATTCTCCACCATGAGAATGAAGTCAGTGAGGGCGGGCGAGTAGACAGCGCCTCCAGCGCACGGGCCCATGATGGCGGAAATTTGTGGAATTACCCCGCTGGCCAAAGTGTTGCGGTAGAAGATGTCAGCATAGCCTCCTAAAGACACCACCCCTTCTTGAATGCGCGCTCCACCGGAATCATTCAAGCCAATAACGGGGGCTCCGTTTTTCATGGCCATATCCATTATGCGCACAATTTTCTCTGCGTGGGCCTCCGCCAATGATCCCCCCAGAACGGTAAAATCTTGGGCGAAAACATAGACCAGACGGCCATCAACCGTTCCATGGCCTGTTACCACGCCATCTCCTAGAAATTGCTGCTTATCAAGACCGAACAGATTGCTGCGGTGCTTCACCAGCATGCCCATTTCTTCAAAGCTGCCTTCGTCTAGTAAAAGACTAATGCGTTCTCTGGCAGTGAGTTTTCCTTTGGCGTGCTGTGAATCAATGCGTTTCTGCCCACCTCCTAATCGGGCCTCTTCACGCATTTTCTCCAATGCTTTGATTTTGTCCATTCGGTTGAATTTTTGCAAATGCTTTGCAAATAAACTACCTCCGAAGGCGTCCCATCAATGGGAAAAGTCAGGTTTAGCGGTAAATATTCACCTCCATCTCCAGGGCGATGCCAAATTGCTGAAGAATACTGTCTTGAATGTCTTCGGCGAGCTGTAAAATTTGGCTTCCAGTGGCACCTCCATAGTTCACCAGCACCAAAGCTTGTTTTTCATGAACACCGTGATTCACACGGCGATGGCCTTTCCAACCGGCTTTTTCAATAAGCCACCCCGCGGCCAGTTTCACTTGATTGTTGCCCGCGGGATAATGGGGTGCATCTGGATGTTCTTCGAGCAAGGCCTTGGCCAGTTCAACATCCACCACCGGATTTTTGAAGAAACTTCCTGCGTTGCCAATGAAAGCGGGATCAGGGAGTTTGCTCTGCCGAATGGCAATAACCGCCTGGGCTACATCTGCATAGGAAGGGTTCTCCAATTTTCCCATCCGCTCTAACTCTTGTTGAATAGCGCCATAATGGGTGTGCAGGGAGGAACGCTTAGACAAGCGCATTCCAACGGCGGTGATCACGTAGCGCCCTTTATCTTTTCCTTTAAAAATAGAATCTCGGTAGCCCAATGCGCAGTCAGCATTGTCAAGCCGTGTAAACTGCCCTGACAACCAGTCAAAGACATCCACATAGGTGAGAACATCTTTGAGTTCAACTCCGTAAGCTCCAATATTCTGCACGGGCGCCGTTCCTACTTGTCCGGGAATGAGTGAGAGATTCTCTACACCTCCCCAAGCTCTTTCCACACAATACTGGGTGAAGTGGTGCCAATTTTCTCCAGCCGCCACATGTACCAACACCTCATCTCCTTCTACAGAGGCTTCAATGCCTTTCCATCGGATGCCCAATAGGGGTTCTTCCGGATCTCGGGTAAAGAGAATATTAGATCCGCCACCTAGGAAAAAGGGGGCGGTTTCTCCCAAAGTTTCTCTGGCAACCACCAATTGTTCTGGATCGGTGAGCGCAGCAAATTGTTGCGCTTTAATGGCTATGCCAAAGGTGTTGAGCGACCCTAGGGCTTGTGGCTCGTAGTACAGCTTCTCAGACATGGAGGGCAGCTTAGGCTTTCAAGGCCTCACGAAGGATCTCCACAGCCTGTTTGAGCTTTTTTTCTTCGAGTACGTAGGCGAGCCGAACTTCATTTTTGCCTAAAGAGGAGGAGCTGTAAAAACCTGCATTGGGGGCAAACATGAGGGTGCGGCCTTCCCACACAAATTCGCTCAGTAACCATTTTGCAAAGGCCTCGGCATCTGACACAGGTAATCTTGCCACGCAATAAAAGGCGCCCTTGGGCATCGGACAAAACACCCCTTCTATGCTGTTCAAGCCTTCTACCAAGGTGTTTCTTCTGCGGGTATATTCCTCCAGCACTTCATCAAAATAACTTTGGGGAGTTTGCAGGGCTCCTAAGCTGGCCACTTGTGCAAGGGTAGGCGGACTCAATCGGGCTTGTCCGAATTTCAAAGCGGTGGCCATCACCTCCGCATTTCGAGATACGATCAAACCTATTCGCGCTCCGCACATACTGTAGCGCTTCGATACGGAATCAAGCACAATAGCATGCTGATCCAATCCCTCAAGTTGCAGAATGCTGGTATGCGCCAAGCCATCGTAGGTAAACTCTCTATAAACTTCATCTGCCAATAAGAAGATGTCGTGTCGCAATACGATGTCGCGCAGTTTGAGCAATTCTTCACGGGTGTAGAGGTAGCCGGTGGGATTGCCCGGATTGCAGATGATGATGGCTTTGGTACGCTCGGTAATTTTTTCTTCAAATGCTTCAATAGGGGGCAGGGCAAAACCATCTTCTATGGCAGACGGAATAGGCACAACCCGAATGCCCGCTTGAATGGCAAATCCGTTGTAATTGGCGTAGAATGGCTCAGGAACAATAATCTCGTCTCCAGGATCTGTGATGCTTCCAAGTGCAAAAAGGATGGCTTCAGATCCGCCGGTGGTGACCAACAAATCACGCGCTTCAACAGACAAACCATGCTTTTGATAGTAGGCGGCAAAGCCTTCACGCAATTCTTGGAAACCAGCGCTATGAGAATAAGAGAGCACGGTTTCATCATAGGCTTTGATAGCGGCTCGTGCGGGCTCAGGGGTGGGAATATCGGGCTGGCCAATGTTGAGGTACAGTACTTCTTTACCCGCTTTTATGGCGGCCTCTGCGAAAGGAACCAGCTTGCGAATGGGCGATTCGGGCATCTGCTGCCCTTTGAGGGAGAGTTGTGGCATGAACGAAAAATGAAAGCCCCGCTTCTGTTGTGTTGAAGCGGGGCTCAAATATCGTTTATCCGAAGTGTTTAGCGCACTTGAACAGCACTACTTCCACTTTCTTTCTTCATCGGTACTGTTTCAGGATCTTTTGGCTTTGCCTGTACCACACCGCGTATGCGCAAGGTTTTGCTTGGCGTTTTAGCGTTGGAAGAAACGGTAACGGTTTTGGTAAACTGACCTACACGCTTGGTGTCATACTTCACTTTGATGGAAGCCGTTTCTCCGGGAGCAATGGGTTGCTTGGGCCAGCTCGGTTCGGTGCAGCCGCAGCTTCCTTTGCAGTTGGAAATAATCAGAGGCTCTTTTCCGGTATTGGTGAAAACAAACTCACGCTCACCGTCCGCACCTTGTTCAATGGTTCCGTAATCAATGGTTTCCGTTTCGAAGTTGATCTCTGCCGCATTGGCATCAGCTTCTTGTGCAGAAAGACCAAGACTCAAAGTGAAAGCCGTGGCCAAGAGGAACATATTCTTCATGCGTAAAGGTTTTTTAGGGTTAACAAAGGTATTGAGTCGCACGGCGCAAACAAAGCAAATCTTATTCCATTTCTATTCCGTAAAATCAGACATTCTCTTCATTGACTCATTGATTGAATTACACGGCCAATATTGGAAGGGGAAAAGTTTGAAACGGGTATTTATACTGTTGCTGGATAGGGTTATTTCAGTAGTCCTCCATGCGCTGGAGCAATTCGAGTTTTCTTCTATAAAAGGAGAGCAATAAAACCTCCACCCCGTGTCCGCTGTGAATCGGACGAAGCACCAAGGCGAATTGGTTCGAGAGATCATAGAAATA
>CAZDPF010000107.1:0-8670 GCA_964507215.1 uncultured Chryseobacterium sp.
ACATTGATTCGGTGAGTAGCGACAAAACGCCAAAAGACCATAGCGTAAGCAGCAAAAGAGAACGCTGTTGAATGGCTTCCTTAAGGTAAGTCCCCATCCAGAACAACAAGGCCAATAAGCCCAGCAGACCCAAAACCAAGCTGGTTTCAAGAAATTGGTTGTGCGCGTTAAAGTTCATCTTTAGGCCCTGAAAAAACTGTCGCTCTTCATACACCTTGAACAGGGCCTTCCGGTTATCTCCTATTCCACTGCCTAAGATGGGCGCTCTTTGAATGGCCACCCAAGCCGAGCTCCACTCGGCCAAGCGATAGGTAGCACTGTTGAAATCTTCAGGACCACCACTGATATTGTATTCCCATTTGGGCAATTGTACAAACCGGCCGAAGTAGCGCTTTGGAACCAAGATCGCCAACAGCAGAAGGGCTCCGAGGGCAATGGCTAAAAATTTCCGCCAACGCGCTTGAAGCAAAGCCCTCCCAAAAAGAACTCCTCCACCGATCATCAACAAAGCCAAAATTTGCATCCTTCCTTGAAGTAGCCAAAGGCCTATAAGCAGCATTAAAATCAAACTGGCGCGCCACCAATTGGTAGAAAATGCCTGACTTCCAATAACAATCAAGAGGGCCGCTCCTACATGCAGAGAAAAATACCCCGGATGCATAAGTGGGTCTGCCAGTCTTTCGTAAAAGAAGTAGGATGAAGGAGAAATCACTTCGTCCATTTCAGCCGTCCAGTGTTCTGCACGAAAAACAGCATAGGCCAAAGCGTAAAACAAGGCCACAAGCGCACCGTAGACAAAAGCACGCATCAATCCATTCAGTTGTTGATCAGTTAGTCTTAAAATACCTGCCCGCATAAACAAAGGCACGAGCAGCAGACCCATCTTGGTTTCCAATTGCACCAAGCCATTGCTGGTATCAGAAGACCAAAGCAAGCTGATCACGTGGAAGGCAAAAAACAGGGCAGGTGCCCAAGTCATTGGGTGCGAATAAACCTGTTTCCAATCGTCTTTGCGGTAGACGAACGGACTGAACAGGAGCAGCGCTAGTAAAACGAAATTGGTCAATTGATTGCCCAAAGGCAAAGTGAACAGCGAAGCCGATAAAAGGGTGAAGCGAATAGCCGACGCCTGTTGTTGCTTCAAGAGAGATTCATTTTGTGTTTGTTTTTTCGCTTCATCCAAAAAGGAATCTGAGACAGCGTGAACGCCAGGCCTAAAATTATGAGCAACAAGTATTTTGCTCTAATAAAATCATTCAACAAGACTACAAAAAGAATAAATCCAACATTAACACCTACCAAGGTGGCTGTTGATTGAAGATGCGTGAAGCCTAAATCGAGGAGGGCATGGTGAATGTGATTGCGATCGGCTTGAAAAGGAGAGCGCCGAAGGACAAAAACCCTTAAAAAAACCACCCTCGCAGTATCAAAAACAGGGATGATTAATACAGCCAAAGCGTAGAGCATGGCATCTACGTTCAAAAAGATGATGTGATCTCCTACGATCTTATTGATCTTCAAGAAGGAGATGGTCAATAGCGCATTTAAAATTCCAATCACCATGGAGCCACTATCGCCCATAAATATCTTGGCATTGACAAGGTTGTATCGCAAGAATGCCACTTGGGCTCCTGCCACACTCAAGGCCAGAATGAGGAATAGTTGCTCTCCAATGGCATAAAACTGCCAAGCATAAGCTAGGCTGACGACCAAGGCAATTCCGCTACTCAAACCATTGATTCCATCAATAAAATTGAAAGAATTGATGATGCCGAGATAGAAAAAGAAGCTCATCCCCACGCTAATCCAATAAGGGAGCTCTTGAACGCCAAGCAAACCATAGAGACTCACCAACCGCACATCTCCTTGAAAAATTAGCACAGCTACAGCCAGTATTTGTCCGATCACCTTTTTGTAAGGTGTGAGTGGAAATAAATCGTCTTTTACTCCGGTGATGAATAAAATAAACAGGGCCACCAAGGTAGAATTCAACTCAGGATTGGAAAGGTGGGCCGTGTTAAACACGAATGAAATGATCATTCCACCAAAAATGGCCATACCTCCCAAAGGAGAAATGCGCTGACCATGTTGTTTTCGGGCATCGGGCACATCGTATAAGCGCTTCACCAAAGAGAGCCGAATGATGGCAGGAATGGAAAAATAGGTAATCCCAAAAGCCATGATCAATGCGATCAATGAAAACCAATTATCTGGTATAAGGGTCATGGGTGCCATCAGTACTTCAAAGATGCAGTATTACTGTGGTGCTTCTCCTCCTTGGGAATAGAGTTTCAAAGGATCAAGGCCATGCTGCTGAAGAATTGCTTCCACAAATTCTCTAAAAGCACCTTCTCCTCCCCTTTTCTTCCCTTGCCATTTGGCCTGTTCGGCAATGTAGTGGGGCGCATTGGCCGGACAGCCTGAGAAGCCCACTGCTTTCAGCAATTCGGCATCATTGAGATCGTCTCCAATAAAAGCTACATTTTGCAAACTGATATTCAATTGATTGCAGAGATCTTGGGCCTCTCGCAACTTGTTTTTCACTCCTTGAAACAGATAGTCAATACCCAATTTTCTTGCGCGTCTTTCAACGGCTTGGGTTTGCTCACCGGTCATAATAGCCACAGGAATGGCCAATCTGCGGAGAAAGAGCACGCCTGCACTATCTGAAGTATTGAACTTCTTCCACTCGTTGCCCTGCTCATCGTAATACATGCCACCATCGGTCCACACCCCATCAATATCGGTGATGACCAGTTTGGGAAGATCCTTCATTCTGTGAGCATTTTGGGGTAGATGATTTCATTGGCGGGTAGATCCACCAATAGTTTCTTGCCGAGTAGTTCTGAACGCCTTGACCAAGAGAGGCCATCCCCAGGGGACAGCAAGTGGATGTCGTTTTCTGTGAGCAGATCTCCTTTTTTGAGCTCATGCTTCGAAGCGATGCTTCTGGCCAGTTTGCTTTTTGATCCGGCCACATCATCACTCATAAAGATCGCCTCTTGGCCCATGCTTTTATCCAACAACCGAAGATCGCGAACCATTCTATTGAGTCCGTCAGGCCCTAGCGAGCCAGCTTGGTCAGTTCCCCGCATTCGGCGATCTAGGGTAATATGCTTTTCAATAATTCGGGCCCCCATGGCCACAGCCGCTACGGGCGTGGAGATGCCAATGGTATGATCAGAAAAACCTATCACGTATTGGCTGTAGTGTTTGAGCAGATAGGTGATGGTGTGCAAATTGACATTATGGGGTTGTGTAGGATATTCTGATACGCAATGAAGAATAGCAATCTGTTGATGGTAGCGAGAAACTGTTTCCAGCGCTTCATCTAAATCGCGCTGATCGGCCATCCCCGTTGAAAGGATGATGGGAATTCTTGTTTCTGCCATGACGGCCAGCAAGGGCAGATTGGTAAGATCTCGGCTGGCCACTTTGAGATAATCAGGTGTGAAGTAGCGCAGCAGTGAGGTACAGCTTGGTGCACACAGGGTTTCTACGAAATCTAAGCCGAATGACTTGGCGTACTGATACAATTCAAAATGGGCTTCGTCGCTCAATTCCAGAAAGGCCCTGTGTTCTCCGTAGGTCTTCCCAAAAGAATTGCGGCCTGCATAAGGCTTGCTCATTTGAGAGGCTGAGAGCTCATAAGCCAGATCGCGCTTGGTGAGTTTCACCGCATCCATGCCGCGAAGCTGCAACTGGAAAAGGGCCTCTTCAACCGGACGAGCCGCGGCTTCTATAATGAGTTTGGCGATGTCAACTGAACCATTGTGATTCTGTCCGATTTCACCAATGATATAGGTTTCTTGAAAACGTTCTTTCATTTGGAGTACTTGCGAATTTGTTGACGCATCAAGCTTTGGGCTTCCGGAAATTCATCTATGGCACGGATTAAGGGCAGCAATTCACCAGCAGGTGATTTTTCAAAAAGAGATTGGGCCAAAGCAAAGTCTTGTTCATCGTCTATGGTAAGCCTGAGCTCTGGTCTTTCAAGCAAAGAAGCATCGGCTTTTAACCATTGTACGTCAAATAGTTCAGGGTGCCCGTACAAATAGTTGGTAACATGTTCATGGTAAAAGGGATCATCTGTGGCTTCGGCTGCACGATGCAGCGCATTTAGGCTCACGTACTCTGCATAGAGTCCCCAATGCATTCGAATGGCCGGAGTGCCATCTGCATGTTGGAAACTTAAATAATCAGCTGAACTATTCAGGCCTTTCGTGGCCAATTGTACTAAGCCGCTGCTCAACAAAAAGGGATTGTCGCTACAGATGCGCAAAATATGTTCGGCTTCCTCAGCCCGCGCTGCATCAATAAAGCGTTGCAACACATCATTTTCGTCTCCACGAAAGACCTTGAAACCCCATTGAACCACCAATTCAGCCAAACGATCGTCTGCCGGATTATTGGTAGTAGCTACCAACAAACGGGCTTCGGGCAGCACTTGCCTCAATCGCTCAAGTTGAATTTGCAAAATGCACCTTTCTCCATCAAAAGGCATCAATACCTTTCCTGGCAGTCGGGTAGACGAACTGCGGGCTTGAACCAGAAGCAGAAGTGAACTCATCTATGCACAAAGCTAAACCATAGTAACTGCAGTAGCTTTGCCCATTGCCAAGCTGTTAACATGCTCAAAGACCGCATTAAAAGAAACCTTATTTCTCATGCTTTTGGCAGCCAATTGATCTATCAAATCAGCAGGTTGAAGAATGGATCGGCCATGATGAAGGCCTCCGAAGCGAGAAAGCATCTTCCACTGATTGATGAAGCTCGATTGGCCGCACCCATTGCTTATGGTCCGATTGAACGGGTGATCGACAACAATATGTACGGACAGGCCTATGTGCTTCGGCAGTATATGCAGCATCACCGTCCGCTTAACGCCTACATTGAACATGGTCTTTTTTGGGGAGGCATGATTCACGCTGATGAATACCACTGGCACGTACCCACCTATATTACCTTTTCTCCCCTGCGCAAGGCCGATATACTCGCCAAAGGCATTCAGAAAAAAGTGGTTCCCATCGGACCGTACATTCATTACGCCCCGTCGCTTTTAGACCATGATGAAATGGCTGAACTCAAAAGCAGCCTCGGACGCGTTCTTTTGGTTTTTCCAAGCAAGAGCATTCCCAATATTCAATCTTCTTTTGACGCTGATGCTTTTGTTCAAGAAGTGGATCGCGTGGCGAAGGAATTTGATTCGGTACTGATCTCACTGTACTATTTGGATGCGGCTAGACCAGAGAATATTCAACGCTACCATGCAAGAGGCTGGCACATAGTCACTGCTGGGCACAAGTATGATCAGTTCTTTTTGAGCAGGCAACGCAGTCTCATTGAACTAGCAGATGCCACGCTTTCCAATGAAGTGGGCACCCATGTGGGCTATTGCATTCACCTGAATAAACCGCATTATCTCTTTCAACAAAAGCTTGAACGCATTGGCAGTTCTGCAGCAGAATTGCAAAGAGAACTTCGTTTGTACGATGCCGATGAAGATGCGCGCAGAAATGCAGAAAAAGAAGAAGTGGCCCAAGCCTTCGCCTTCAACCAAGCATTTGACATTACGCCTGAACAGCGGTTGATTGTAGACAAATATTGGGGAAGTTCTAGTGTGATGGATGCAGACAGTATGCGAAGTGCCTTACTCACTGTTTAGGATGAGCCCGTTTCCAAGCGCGGACATACAAAATCACCCCTACCAAAGCGGAAGTCCAATCTACCCCTGTTTTAATCCATGATGCGGCCCAAGCTCCTCCTTGAGGAACGAAGAGCAAGTTGAACACCACAGCGCCAATTCCGGTCATTAAAATGATGAGCATGTGCAATCGATCGCGTTTGAGTACAATCAATCCTTGTTGCACGGTAAAATAGAACAAAGTGGTGGCCACTAAAAGGGGAGCCATGATGCGAACAAAGGGAACTGCAGCAAGGTATTCATCTCCAAATAAGAGTTTTACCAAACTGGGCGCCAGGGCATAGAGCACAAGAGCGGCCGCTATGGTCACTGCCATCATCACGCCAACAAACTGCTTGAACTGTATGCGGTAGCGATTGGAATCATCACTATATAGCTTGGTCATATAAGGAAATAGGGCACCCGAAAGGGGCAAAAAAAGGAAGCTTTGGGTGACTGTAATCAACTTCATTCCCGCGGCGAATAAGCCCAACTCGCGCTCCGCCATAAAAAAGCCCAAGAAGATGATGGCGCCAAATACGTACACCCGATTGAACATCTGGGCCAAGAAAACATAAACACCTTCTACCAAATACAACTTGATGGCTGACCAAGCTTGCCAAGTGAATGAGAGCTGCTTGAATGAGCGATGTGCCCACCACAACAGCGCCAAGGCCATTCCCAATTGCACCATTCCATTGATGGCAGGAACGCGCGCATATTGATCAGCCGTTTCTAGAAAGACAAATACCGCCAATGCACCCGCTGCTTTAAAAACAACACTGTTGATCGCCAATGGCCGAAGACGCTGAAGTCCCTGAAACAAGAATTCAGGATAGAGCGCCCATCCAAGAACCACCGGGAATGCCCACATAAGTAGGGAAGCTCTTTCTCGCAAGACCGACGAAAAGGAGATAGCCAGCACAAACAATACTATAGCAGCCAACAAGAGCAATAATCGAGCGCTCATCACCGTGGAGTAGATGCGTGAGACGGCCTGCATATCATGGGAAGCCGCTGCCACCCTTCGCGTAGCGGTGGTTCCAAAGCCGTACATCACGATGGCTGAAAAATACAGCATGCCCACGGTGGCAAACTCAATCAATCCATAATTGGCGGGACCTACAATTCTGGTGATATAAGGAATGGTCACCAGCGGCAATAAATAATTGGCGACTTGGGAAATGAGCAACATTCCAATGTTCTGGAAGAGCCGCTTCACTTAAGACGTTTTTCGGATGAGTTGGTAGAAAAAACGCACCAATACCGGAGGTGACAAACGCACAATGGCCTTTACCGTGAAGTGAAACAGGTAATGCCAAGGTTTGAGCAATCCTATCCGATACAAATCATTGATTTCTCTGATCTCATGACGCAAGTACTTCCACCCTCTTCTTCTTTGGCCGAAGAAGCCTTCACCAGTGCGCGCTTTCACCAAAACTTCCGGCAAATTGGCCGACTGATAACCATGCACCAGAAAACGCGCCCATAGCTCGTAATCATCGCCAACGGCACCATAATTTTTATAGAGCCCAATCTTAGACAACACAGACTTTCGGTACATCACGGTCATGTGGTTAAAGGGGCAGCGCCAGCGGGCGTAGGCGTAGATGGACTTGTGATCAGCAGGTAGTTTTCGAATGGCGATGGCAGTTTCCATTGGCTCGTCATACTCTTCAATCCATGAACCTAAGATGGCCAAATCAGGCTGCTTTTCAATGACTTTCCATTGCTTCTCAAAACGATCAGCACAGCAAATATCATCGGCATCCATCCGGGCCAACCACTCCATTTGGGCAGCTTCAATTCCGGTATTCAAAGCAGCTGACAGTCCGCCATTCTCTGCGCGAACCACCAAGCGCAGTTCGGGCATTCGCTCCAACCATTCTTTTACCAAATGTTTGAGCTCTTTGCCTACCTGACCATCTTGCACCAACAGCACTTCTGTTGCACGCAAGCTTTGCTGTTCTATACTGAGCAGAGCTTCGTGGAGAAAAGCTGCCTTATCTCCATGATAAAAAGGAAGTACAACGCTTATTGGAGCTCGATGCAAAGCCAAGTTCAAATTTGTGGCGAAGTAACACAAAAGCGCTTTCACATACGCTGAGCGGGCAGTTTTACGTTGAGGTTCATACGGGGCGAATGCCCTAATTTCACCCACATGAAAGCACGCTCAAGGCTATTCCGCATACTGGCTATCGGCGCAGGTCTTTTGGCCCTGTCTGCCATTCCCGTTAGTCGCACCGACTACTTCGAAATCAACAAGCAACTGGAAATCTTTACCGATCTCTACCGTGAAATCAATCTCTATTATGTAGACGAGCAAGCGCCTTCTGAGCTCATGGACAAGGCCATTGTGTCTATGCTGGCATCGCTTGACCCCTACACCAATTATATTCCGGAGAGTTATGTGGAGGATTATCGGGCACAGAATACCGGGCAATATGCGGGAGTAGGTGCCAGCATTCGGAAGAAAGGGGCCTACCCAGTGATTTCGAGCTTGCACCAAAATATGGCGGCTGACAAGGCTGGACTTATGGTGGGAGATGAGTTGTTGAAAGTGGCTGAGCTCGACTTGAAAGGCATGAGCGTTGACGATGTAAGTCGGTTGTTGAAAGGCGCTCCGGGCACCAAGGTAGAAATTGAACTACAGCGAGGCGATAAACGCCTGCGGAAAATAGTAGTGAGAGAAGAGGTGCGCGTACCGGGAGTTCCTTACTCTGCTGAAATTGCGCCGGGAATTGGCTACATCTACCTCAGCCAATTCAATGAACGGGCGGCCATTGAAGTGCGTCAGGCCTACGAAAGCCTCAATCCGGATGGGCACCTTACAGGACTTATCCTCGACCTGCGCGGCAATCCGGGCGGACTATTAGGTGAGGCCGTGAATGTGTCTAACTTGTTCATTGACAAAGGACAAGAAGTGGTGCGCACCAAAGGAAAAGTGAAAGAGGCCGATGCGCGCTATCTCACCCAGTTCAATCCGC
>CAZDPF010000108.1:0-8627 GCA_964507215.1 uncultured Chryseobacterium sp.
CAGAATGTTCAGGATAGGTGATCATAAGCGATATGGCCGTAGATGCGGCTTTCTGCTCGCAATAAGCATGATCAACCAGAATCTCCTCAATATTCTTTTCTGCAATATCTACCCAACGAGGATCAGTGGGTAATTTCAATCCTAACATGACGCTTTTACGAGTGTTTTCTCCATTTACCCAAGGCCCGATTCAATTTTCGAACAGCCTTGAAATGCGGGGGCGAAGTTATAGGATAACCATCGCTCGGTCTAGTTGGATCATACTGCTGCATCGGGAAAATGGTCAACAGGTTGTTATTCGGAAAACGATGGTTAAGTTGCCTGGGTAAAGTCTCTAATTCATCTCGGTGCGACAGTGTTCCTACTCTTGCCGAAATCAACACGATAAGATCATTTTGATCTGCCTGTTCAGACACGGCCTGCAACGCTTCATCATCTAAATAAGGCTGGTAATGGGCATGCGCGCCATCATGATGTTCCAATAGTCTGTTATGAACCGCACCCAACCCATCTTCATCGCCAAGAAAGTGCATTCTGGCGCTCAGGTGTTTGGAAATGGCCACTATTTTATCTACCCACAGGGCAAATCCTTGCTCAAAACGTGCATGGGGGCTCATGAGAACAAAGACATCTTCATTGGTATTGAGCGGTTGAATTTGTTTGAGCACGTAGACCATCTGAAAACAGCGCTTTAAAACCTTTTTCAGCGTGGTACCAAAGAAGAAATCAACGGTACTACTTCTATCACTCCAACCCAAAACCAATTCGTTGGCAGCCTTCTCGTTCATTGCCCGAATGATGCCGTTGGCCACGTTCATATCGATTCGGGTTACAGTTTCCGCCGGTACATCCAAACTGGTGAGGTAATGCAGCGCTTCATGCAGCAGTTTTCTTTGCTCTCTGGCTTGCTCTCGTGCAGCTTCATCGTCTTTGATTACACTGAGTGCCATTACCGGGCACGGACTGTTGGGATGACGGATAGAGAGCGCAAAATCTAGCAAGTACTCCATAGTAGCCGGATTGGCCACTGGAATGAGAATGCGGTCTTCAGGCAGCTCTTGTTGCGGGGTATAGCGCTGTTCCATGGCCGCCAGCTTTTTACCTGCCCGTTCAGTGACAATAGAACCCACCAAGCTGGTGCCTAGAATAAGTACAACGGTGGCATTCACCACTTCCTCTCCAACCACTCCAGCCTCAAAACCTACCAAAACCACAGCAATGGTGGCCGCAGCTCTAGCAGTACTCAGTCCGAAAATTACATTGCGCTGGGTTGCATTGAAATGGAAGCGTTTCTGGGCAATCCATGCGGCCAGCCACTTACTCATTAGGGCACCTGAAAGAAGAATCATGACTGTGATGAGCAATTCCGTTCCTTCAAGAAAAACCTTGAGGTTCACCATCATGCCTACGGAAATAAGAAAGAAAGGAATGAATATGGAATTGCCCACAAACTCCAATCGGCTCATGAGTGCAGATTGTGCAGGAATCAATCGGTTGAGCGCCAAGCCACTCATGAAGGCTCCTATAATGGGCTCAAAACCGGCTACTTCGGCAAGAAATGCCGCAATGAATACCATGGTGAGTACAAAGACAAACTGGGTGTTCTTTTCGCCCTCCATATTCTTGAAGAACCATCGGCCAATTCGCGGATAGGTGTAAAAAATAAAGAAGAGAAATAGGGAAATAGAGGCGAAAATTTTCAACCAAAAGGCAGCGCCTAAATCGCCTCCAATCACTCCGCGTATAACAGCCAACAGTATAAGAACCAAGGAGTCTGCTAGAATAGTACCTCCTACGGTAATCATGACCACACGGTTCTTGTGAATCCCTAAGCGCGATGCGATTGGATAGGCCACCAAGGTGTGAGAAGCCATCATTAATCCGGTGAGAAACGCGGCTTCCCAAGATAATTGCAGAAAGTAAAATGCACTTCCAAAGCCGGTAATAAAGGGCAGCAAAAAGGTGAGCGTACCAAATACCAATGAGCGCACACGGTTCTTGAGAAACTCATTGAGCTCTAATTCCAATCCCGCAAGAAACATGATGTAAAGAATGCCAATGGTGCTGAAGAGCTCTACGCTGGCATCTCGTTCTAAAAGATTAAAACCGTAGGGCCCAATAAATACTCCACTGATAATCAGCCCAATAATCCCAGGTATTTTCAATCGGCTAAAGGCGATGGGCGCTACCAACAAAATGAACAGCACCAATGCGAAAACCAAAACAGGGTCTGTTAGTGGCAGACGAAAATGGATGTTCATCAAAAGGTTCGGCATACGGGCTTAAGATAATGCTGAAAAGCCGCATTTGATGGGATAATTTGGTGAACCACGGAGTATATTCGGAGCGCAATGCTCATGGAGGCCACAAAACTTTTCAGATCAGCTGATTGGGTACTCTTCTTGTGCCTTTTCTTTTCAACTTCTGCTTTGAAAGGGCATGGAGTAGATGATCCCTATCTGCAGCAGTTAGAAGTGGCAGATTCGCCTAAAGCCATGTTCGATGCGGTAAATACTTATGGTCGTCATATGGGTGATCTGCGCGACGATGAGCTGCGTTGGGCCATGCTCGATGCCTTGGTTGCCTTGGAGCTGAATGAGGCTATGCGCGGATTTGGTTGCGACCGCTTGATGATAAACTGCTACATCGTTTTCAAAGAAAGAGGCATCTACAACCAATTTTGGGAATTGATGAGTGAGCTGTTGGTGCGTGAAGATATCATGCCCGAGGTGCTCCATCCCGCGATCTATTTCATCACAGGTGAAACCTATTATGGCAACGGTTACTACCATTCAGCCATTGACAATCTTACCCAATACGTAGAAGCTGCCAGTGTTACCCAGCACGAGAGCAATTTGTATTGCAATGCGCTTACTATGATCTCTTTGGCCCATAAAAAGCTTGGAGATTTAGACAAAGCGTTCTTTTATGCGCAACGCAACTCTGAACAGCATTCTGTTTCACAACTATTGAAGGAAATTCGTGAGCTGTTGGATAAATCAGCACGCAATAAGAATATTGAATTACACATTCTTTCTGATTCCCCTGCCCTTTCCTTTTACGCAGACATCACCCACATCAAATTGGTGTTGAGCAATATTTTGAGCAATGCCATCAAGTTTTCCCCTAAAGATTCTGCTATTTACGTGAAGGCGACAAGCATTGAAGGTTCTTTTATCTGTTTGGAAGTAGCAGATCAGGGGCCTGGAATTTCCGCTGAGCGCCTACAAGAGCTTCAATCTGATCAACCTGTAAGGAGCGAACGTGGAAGCAATGGCGAAATGGGTACAGGACTTGGATTGGCTATAAGCAGGCAGTTTATAGCAGCCAATAGGGGAAAAATGAAAATTTCATCTGTTCTAGGTGAAGGTACTCAGGTGGCCATTTGGATTCCGACCATCGAGCCCACTGCGTGATTTCAAGTGTAAAAAATTCATTTACAGCCCATTCTGAACCCATTGGTAAATGGTGACGCCTGTCACAGGCTGAATTGCATCGCCCTCGGACATTTGCCTTGTCAAACTGAAAAAAACACCCTTCATGATCCTAGAACAGATCTATACCGGTTGCCTCGCCCACGGCGCATACTACATTGAGTCAAATGGAGAAGCCGCCATTATTGACCCATTGCGTGAAACTGCACCCTATTTAAAGAAAGCGGAAGCCAATGGCGCCAAGTTTAAATACATTTTGGAGACGCATTTCCATGCTGATTTCGTTTCAGGGCATATTGATCTTGCCCAAAAAACCGGGGCCGCCATCGTTTATGGTCCTAATGCCCAACCTGCATTTGATGCGCATGTGGCCAAAGACAACGAAGAACTGCAATTAGGCGACGTCACCATCAAAGTGCTTCACACGCCTGGGCATACCATGGAGTCTACTACTTTTCTTCTGATAGATGAAAAAGGCAAGGAAATAGCCATCTTCACAGGTGACACCCTTTTCATTGGGGATGTTGGCCGTCCTGATTTGGCAGTAAAGACCGATCTCAGTAGAGAAGATCTTGCCAGTCACCTTTTTGACAGTCTGCGCAATAAATTAATGCCGCTGCCTGATGATATCTTGGTTTATCCGGGTCATGGAGCAGGATCTGCTTGCGGTAAAAATATGAGCAAAGAGACCGTAGACACTTTGGGCCATCAGAAAAAAGTGAATTACGCCCTTAGAGCCGATATGAGTCGGGAAGAGTTCATCAAAGAAGTAACCGACGGCCTGCTGCCTCCACCCAGTTATTTCCCGAAGAATGCCGTCATGAACAAAATGGGCTATGACTCTTTCGACAATGTACTCGATCGCGGTTTGCAGGCTTTGAGTCCGGAAGCGTTTGAAGCAGCTGCCAACGAAACAGGCGCATTGATACTTGACACACGAAGCCAAGCTGATTTTGTGAAAGGGTTCATTCCCAATTCCATTTTCATTGGCATCGACGACAACTTCGCCCCATGGGTAGGCGCTTTGATTCCAGACATTAAGCAAGCCATTCTCATAGTAGCTGATCATGGAAGAGAAGAAGAAGTGGTTACTCGATTGGCCAGAGTGGGCTATGACAACGCCATCGGATTTTTAGAAGGAGGCATGGCTGCTTGGGAAAACGATGGTCGTGAGATTGATCGAATTGAAAGCATTTCTGCTGAGGAGTTTGAAAAGAGAATGAACCAAGGGGTTTTGGAAGTGGTAGACGTTCGCAGGATCAGCGAATACGAGAAGTCTCACTTGGTAGATGCTCGTTTGGTTTCATTGGATTACATCAATGAGAACATGGCCTCATTCAAGCAAGATCGCAAGACCTATGTACACTGTGCCGGAGGTTATCGCAGTGTGATTGCTTCCTCTATTCTCAAGGCACGTGGTTTTGATCAGATCGTGAATATTGAAGGAGGATTCAAGGCCATCTCTGCCACCAAGCTTCCGCTTGAAGAAGGGGCTCCTGTGGCGTAACTTCGTGCTATGACAGAAGTACAGCTCCAAATAGAAAACCTCAAATGCAATGGCTGCGCCCGAACAGTAAAAAGCGGTGTGCTAGAAGTTGCAGGGGTTGTTGATGCCAAAGTAGATCTTGATCAGCATCAGGTGTGGTTTGCTTACGATGGCGAAAGTCCGGAAGCAGCCGTTGTTAAAAAGCTTTCCTCTTTAGGCTATCCATTAAAGGGAGAAGCGAACGACCTGATGAAGAAAGCCCGCAGCTATGTAAGTTGTGCAGTGGGCAGAATGGGGTCTGACGATTGAGCATTTAAAAAACAGTGGGAATGCCGCGGCCTTAACCGCGGCATTTTCTTTTGATTCCCTATAAGATTCGGTTGACTTCTGTATTCAGTGGGTATCTTTGCGCCCATTCCGGAAATCCTCCGGTTGGCCGAGTTCGAAGAATGAAAGATTCCGACAGCAAAAAGAGCGCCTTCGATGGCCTCGACCACCTCTCCTCTTCTGCAACTACTCCTCTGCGTGAGGATGCTTTTGCGCTAAGTGATCACGAAAAGAAAGTGCGAATACAAGCTCATTTTCGTGCCATTATGGACACCTTGGGCCTTGATTTATCAGATGATAGCTTGGCCGGAACTCCAGAGCGAGTGGCCGAAATGATGGTGGATGAAATCTTTGCAGGATTGCATCCAGATCGCAAACCCCGTATGTCTACTTTCGACAATAAGTACAAGTACGGTGAGATGTTAGTAGAAAAGAATATTGTGGTGTATTCTACCTGCGAGCATCATTTTCTTCCTATTGTAGGACGTGCGCACCTCGCCTACATCAGCAAGGGAAATGTGATTGGACTGACTAAAATGAACCGAATTGTAGATTACTACGCCAAAAGACCTCAGGTTCAAGAGCGAATGACCCGGCAAATTGTCTTGGCCATGCAAGAAGCATTGGGTACCAATGATGTGGCTTGCGTAATTGATGCCAAACACTTGTGCGTGAATTCTAGAGGTATACGCGACATAGATTCTTCCACTATTACGGCTGAATACGGCGGTCGTTTCCAGGAAGAAATCGTCAAGCAAGAATTTTTGAAACTCATTCAGCTCGATACAGATTTCAGCGGACTATGAGCAGTATTCGCACGCACGTTCTGCGCGTTTTCAATAGCCTAAGCGGACAAAAAGAGTCTTTTAAACCTTTGCATGATGATGGGGTGGGAATGTACGTATGCGGTCCCACCGTTTACAGTGATGTACATCTTGGAAATGTGCGCACCTTCACCAGTTTCGATCTTGTTTTCAGATACTTACAGTACTTGGGCTACAAGGTTCGGTATGTGCGAAACATCACCGATGCAGGGCATTTAGAAAATGACGCTGATGAAGGGGAAGACAAAATCGCCAAGAAAGCGCGTATAGAGCAAATTGAACCTATGGAAGTAGTTCAGCGCTACACCGTTGGGTTTCGAAATGTGATGGCGGCTTTTAACAATTTGCCTCCTTCTATTGAGCCTACTGCTACCGGACATATTGTGGAGCAGATTGAAATGATCAAAGACATTCTTCAAAAAGGTTTGGCCTATGAAGTCAATGGATCCGTTTATTTCGATGTGGAGCGCTACCAGCAACAAGGTGGTACTTATGGTGAACTCAGCGGACGAAAAATAGAAGAACTCATTCACAATACTCGGGAGCTCGAAGGACAAAACGAAAAAAGAAGTCCTCTTGATTTTGCCCTTTGGAAAAAAGCCAGTCCGTCACACATTATGCGATGGCCTTCCCCTTGGGGTGTGGGTTTCCCAGGTTGGCACCTTGAATGCTCTGTAATGAGTACCAAGTACTTAGGTGAGCAGTTTGATATTCATGGAGGCGGTATGGACCTCAAGTTCCCGCACCACGAATGTGAAATTGCCCAATGTAAAGCCCATACTGAAAAAGGACCTGTTCGCTATTGGATGCACGGTAATATGCTTACGCTCAACGGCAAGCGCATGAGCAAAAGCACTGGCAATACCATTCTTCCTGAAGAGCTTTTTACAGGGAACAGCGAGCATTTGAGCAAGGGATTCTCTCCTTCAGTGGTTCGCTTTTTTATGATGCAAGCGCATTACCGCAGCGTTCTTGATTTTAGTGATGATGCCCTCAAGGCGGCCGAGAAAGGATACAATCGTTTAATGGAAGCGCTTGAACGCTTGGATCAGTTACAAGCGGGTAACACCTCGTCTACTGTTGATTTGCACGCATGGGCCCAAAGAGCCCAAGACGCCATGGACGACGACTTTAACAGTCCTGTTTTGATTGCCGTACTTTTTGAAGCTGTGCCTTGGATTAACGCGGCAGCAGAAGGAAAAAATTCTTTTGATGAGCAGCAAATTGAATGGCTACGGGCCGAAATGAAATTATGGGTAGAGCAGGTCTTGGGAATACAGCGATCTTCTGGTGGAGGGGCTGACAGCCAATTACTTGCAGATGTAATGGATGTGCTTATAGAACTAAGGCGCGGCGCCCGCATGGAGAAAAATTGGCCGCTAAGCGATGCCATTCGCGATCAATTGGGTGCCTTGGGGATTCGTCTTCACGATGGTTCAGAAGGCAGTCGCTGGAGTATTGAACGGTGAAGCTGCTGCTTCAAGCATTGAGTTTGCCTTTGCGCCTACTCGTTTGGTTGTACAAATACAGTATTTCGCCTTTGCTACCCAACGCATGTAGATACTCCCCTACTTGTTCTGATTATATGCTGCAAGCCTTGAAAATTTGGGGGCCGTTCAAAGGCACTTGGCTCGGAATCAAGCGAATTTCGCGTTGTCATCCTTGGGGTGGACATGGCCATGACCCTGTACCAACAAAGGCGCCACAGGAGAAGTCTTAAATGGCTTGTGTCTGAAGCAAAGGATTTTGAGGAATCCAAATCCAATATTTCCATGTATTGGGGTCGCCAATACCCACGCTTGGCGTGTAGAGGTAAATCGCGATGGGCAAATCTTCTCGCCTATTGTGGAAGCAAGGCAAGTGCAACGATTCAGACCAAAGTTTTGAACCATCGATGGGAAGATTTTCATTCCATTTTTTGGCCAGCCATTGCTGCTGCGCACTGTCTGGAGCTGCGGCCGGAGTTGAATTCCAACCCAAATCTTCTGGTGCAATGAGCCACTCAGGAACTATTCGTGTTCCGAGGCCCATCCATACAATATCTCCATTAAAAAGCAATTCTTGACTTGGCTTCCATTCCCATTGAATATTGCCAAAATCACCAGCAGGAGTATAACTCTTCAAGCCAATAGGAAGGCTATCGGTGGCATAGGATAAATCGATATTGGCATAATAAGCACCTCCTTCTACTACTCCGGTTTGGAAATCTATTTGAACTCCTATCAAGTCTGTTGCAGTTACTCCACCAGGAGATTGTGGAGGGCGTGACTCACTGCAAGCCAACATGAGCAGTACAGTAGATAAGGAGAAAAGAAAGCGGAAGGGGAACAAGCGGTTCATGGAAGGCAAGTGTTACACCTGTGTTTTAAAATGGTTTCGAATCATTTTCACCAATTCATCAGGAATGATGGGTTTGGAATAAAAATTATCAAAACCAGAATCGATACATTTTTTTCTCCAAGCCTCGCCAGTATAAGCTGTGAGAGCTATAAAAACAGACTGATCATGCTTGGGATCATTCTTCAACAGGCGCATAACATCAATACCATCCATTTC
>CAZDPF010000109.1:0-8372 GCA_964507215.1 uncultured Chryseobacterium sp.
CCTCTAGGCGGTCTTCCGGAATGTGGTTGCGCTCAAAGAAGCCCGGAATGTTGCGATTGGGATAGAGCAAATAACTGTATTGGTCTGGCCGAAATAAGGCACTTTGCTTCAGCGAATCCAGCACGGCCAAGCTCTCGCGGTCATCCAGCAAGCCGGAGGAGAGTGCGGCCACCTGCCCTTCGAGCATTTCGTAGAGATGCGAAACGCGCCAACCTTCTTCTTCCAGATGAATCAGATTGTAGGCGTGAAAGAGTCCATTGGCCTCTTGATTGTGGCGAATGGTTTGGTCGATGTAGGCTACGCAGCGCTGGATACAATCCAACAAATCATTTGTACTGTAGTCCACATGCCGATGGCCGAAGCCGTGATAAGCTCTTGTGCGATAGCGCTCCCCATGTCTTCCGAGTGCGGTAGCAAAATCTCGGCGCTGTGCGTCGTTCCAGCCAGCGGTCAGCTGCGATTCGAAACGTTGGAGCACTTCTGCACAATCGCGCAGCAAGTCGCGCACTTCTTCATGCAGGTGAATGGTTTCAGGACCCTCTTGCTGCAGCCAATCTGCGAAGAACGCACTGAACCTTCGCATATAATTCAGGGTCACCATAGACACCCCGTTGCCTACCAAAGCATTGTTGGCGTCGTTCCATTCTGGCCTTTGGGTATTCATCCAAATGCCCGCCTCCGGAATGAAGTTGTACAACTTGGTCAACCAAGTCACCAAGAGCTTCTCTACGAAACTACTTTTGAGGAGATTGCCCTGCTGGTTGGTACATAGTTTTTGGTCGTTTCCATGGGCTTTAACGCGCAATTCTATTTCGTGGTGAAGGGCTTCGTCAAAAGAGATGGTGTCTTGCGGATTGGCCACGATTTCATCGAAAGACTTCAGGCGGTAGGGCACATTGGCATAGACGAAAAAGGCATTGTTGGCCCAGTCGGCGAGCCTCATGGCGCGATGTGATCGGGCGATTTCGAGAAGTTTGAGCAAATAGATCAATTGGTGATCGCCCCAATAACCGATGTAAGACCAAGGATCTTCGGGTTCAATGATTTCCCAATCGACCCCCTCGCGTGAGATGCGATAAGGATTGTAGCCATCAATGGTAGAGGCATTGAGGAACTTGGCAATCATTCCGGTGATAAAGGCTGGATAAGCCAGGGCCAAAGCCTCCCAATTCTGAAAAATATCGCGCCAGTTGCCGGCATACGCCCGATGTCTCGTGCCATCAGGGTTCTTCAATTCTATATTGAAACGGTTCCAAGGTCTGCTCGGATCGCCATGTCTTCTACTAAAGGTGAGTGGGAGATATTCGTAGGCCAGGCGTTTGAGATCGGCATTGGCTTCCAACTCCGGAAGATGAAGCAATTCCGAATAATTGATCTGATCGGGCAATTCCGTGAAGAATGCCTTGTTGGTCTCGAACAACAAAGCGTTCATGGATTGGATGAACGCCGCCCAATCAGCTGTTTCAATTCGGTAATCTTCTTCAAACAAACCACCGCGCATCACATTGAAGAGCACGTTGGAGTAGTGCCGGGTGATGCTCAATTCATCGGCGGTACACTGCAGACCATCGGCTTTGGCTACTATCCGCTTGAGCGCTTGACGGTCTTCCGCCAACTCCTGCGCCAGTGAAGCCATGAGATCTTCAGGCTTGTGCATGAGCGCATCAATGAGATCAACAATCTGTGGCTGCGTTTTATGTCCGTCTACACAGATCTGCCAATTCGCCTGATCTCCGGCATCCAACTGCCGTGTGGTATGGAGCAAATAAGCACCTGCCACTCCTTTCTTATCTGCCTCTCCTACCACCGATCCTCCGCTTGTGAAGGTTTCCAACTGATCAGAAGAAAGCAAAACTTGGGCATCACTCAGACCGCTAGACCATGCTATAGAGGCTTTGAGGGCTTCTGCGGGTACTGCGCGGTCTACAATAATGGCGCTCAAAGCATACACCGCCAGCTTAGACGCTGTGTGCAATTCTGAGCGCTTGTAGGCATTGGCCAAATTGCTTCGAATGTTCTGCAGATTGGCATCGATGCCGTAGGGAAGGATGTTTTGCAAGCCATCCAACAGCTCTACGCTCAGCTTTTCAGAAGATTCATTCCGCAGCTCGCAGCTGCGCACAAATCCGTACGAAGCAGAAAACCGCCAAGAATATGTAAAGCGAAGGCCCAGAACGGGATTGTATTCTTCAAAGATCAACTCGTTGCCCCATACGCTTTTGCACAAATGGCGCTCGATAGGATAAACGCCTTTGTAGCGATCAGAAAACGGCGTCCATAAATAAGTTTTACCTGCCTTCTCTACCCGAAAAACCGATAGCGGACCCGTGTAAGCCGCAGACTGAATAATCTTGTCGTCTGTGTAATAAGGAAAAACCGCGTGGTCTTCTTTTTCTCGGCCTGCTGTAAGTCCTCCATTGCTTGCGATGAACATCCAATGTTCGGCATGGCTCACCAGCGAGATAAAGAAAGGAGGCATTTGATCTACATGGGCAATTCGGTAATAGCGAGCGCCGTTGCGCTCAATAAATGATCCTTTCACCGATGCCTCATTGCGGATGTACGGGGTCTGGCCTAAGTACATGAAGTGGAGGGGGCTTTGCGTTTAGTGCGTCTTTTGGTAGACTCTGATGTAGTCGAGTTCGAAGCGTTGAGAAACCAGGGTGGTGTCCATCCCCATAGCGCCGCCCCATCCTCCGCCCATAGCGAGGTTTAAGATGAGGTTTTGCGGCTGGTGGAAGGGCCACTCTCTTTCATCCGCTGTCTTGTCATAGAGATAGTATCGCCGGCCATCAACGGTTCCAACAATGCTGTCGGGATACCAGTCTACGGCATAGGTATGCCACGCTGTGGTGATATTGGGCACATCGGTAATTCCAGTAATCTGATTGCCGATTTTAAAATAATAGGCCGGCGTATGAACGGTGGCGTGCGCCTGCCCGCTGTCTGTTACCGGGTCTGTTTCGAAGCCCACACTTTCTAAGATGTCAATTTCGCCGCAATAGGGCCAACTCAGTTCATCTACATACGCATCCCCAAGGGTCCAACCTGCTGCCCAGCAACCTTTTCCTCCGGGAACTTTGGCGCGAAGCTCAATGCGACCGTAGCGAAAAGCCACTTTGCCACGCGTGGTCAATCGGGCGGATGTCCATTCATGGCCGTTATCATTCTTGCGGGCTTCTATCACCAGGCTGCCCTCTTCCAAACGGGCATTCTCTTCGCGGCCTTCTGTGTAGTACTGCAGTTCATGGTTACCCCATCCCCAATCGCCCAAGTCGTAGGTCCACTTGCTCTGATCTACTGCACTTCCATCAAACTCATCAGACCATACCAATTCCCAGTTATTGCCTTGCATGGTTTGGGTAAGTATTTCCGGAGTAGGCTGATGCACTTTGAGTAATTCTAGTTCAATCTGATCTACCCAAACGCTTCCCTTGGAGGCGTGCAGCCTGATGGGGTGAAGGGTATCGGCTAGCGGACTTCCATCTACTCCTTGTGAACTTCTCACCCCTTGGTCTGGAAAATTCAAATGACCAGTGATGTTGTAGGTGCGGCCATCGTTATTGTACACATAGTCTTCCACCCAAAGTTGGCCACCCCCTTCAGACTCGCCATACACCCGCAGGGCATAGCGTCCACTGATGGGCACGTCTAGCGAGAATTCCAGCCATTGTCCGCTGTCAAGCCGAACGGTTCCTTCCCCTTTGACTATCTCCAAAGCGCTGCTATTTTCAAACGCCTCGGCCTGCAGCAGGAGGATGAGCTTTTCTTCTTCTACTTCCACTACCTCTGGCGCAGGTGGCGACTCACAGGCCATCAAGGCCGCTAAGCAAAGTATTGCGGCAGAAAAGTTCTGGATGTTCATGAGCGCACCAAGGTTTCTTCCAGTTCTTCCAATGATTTGCCCTTGGTCTCAGGAACGTAGAAGATGACAAACAAGAGGCCTACCGCTGCAAAGGCACCATAGATTAAAAAGGTGTAACTGCTGCCTAAGGTATCTAACTCCCAAGGGAAAAACTGTTGCACGAGATAGCTCACTAAACTGTTGATAAAGCCCACAAAAGAAATGGCCACTCCTTTTACCCGTATGGGGAAGAGCTCTGAAAAAAGTACCCACATAACCGGACCAATGGAGATGGCAAAGGCTGCTACAAAGCCTAAGATGCCCACCAGAATAAGGGTTGGGTTCATGTCGATGGCAGAAGTTATTAAAGCTGACTCATGGGCGGCGGCCAGCTCATCTCCCAAAGCTTCCCGAACGGCGTTCTTGAAAGGCACATCGCTGTCGAAAATGGTGCCGGCATACGGAGCCAAGGCACTGCCCACCTCTTGCGGGTAGGTGGCCAAGGCCTCTTCGGTTAAGGTGTAGGTGGCGCTGCCAAATCCGTAAGAAAGAAGGCCCATACAGACTGCAATACCGGCCAAGCCGAAGACCAAGAGGGGCTTTCTTCCAAGTTTGTCGATGTAGAGAATGGCCAAAACGGTAAACACCAAATTGGTCAGTCCCACCAAAATAGCCTGTACAAAAGAGGCGTCAGTGCCTATGCCAGACTGTTCGAAGATCATGGGAGCATAGAAGAACACCGAGTTGATTCCGGTAATTTGCTGCAAGATGGCCACTACCACTCCGATAATGAGTACGAAGCGGTAGGCAGGTTTGAAGAACTCTGAAAGAGCGGCTTTTTCTTCCCCTTCACGCTCTTCGATGCTGTGTACAGCTTCTTGAATTTGCACCTTGGCATTCTCCACGTCGGTGAAGCGACTCATCACATTCAAGGCTTGGTCAGTATGACCTTTCATCACCAGCCAGCGTGGCGATTTAGGAACAAAAGACAAGCCCACGAAATACAAAATAGCAGGCAGCGTTTCTAGTCCCAACATCCACCGCCAGTTGTATTCGTCAAACTTGAGGGCCACGGCCCAGCTTGAATCAGACTGCCCCCATTGAAGAATCAGGTAATTGGTGAAGAATGCGGTGGAAATGCCCACTACAATATTCAACTGGTTGAATGATACGAGGCGGCCACGCATGGCGGGAGGGGCGATCTCGGCAATGTACATGGGAGCCAAAATGAGAGAGGCACCTACCCCAATACCGCCGAGCATTCTGGCGATTACTAGGGTATTGAAATCTGGGGCAATGGCCGAACCAATGGCGGAGATGGCGTAAAGAATGGCTGCAATTCGCAAGACATATCGTCTGCCATACTTGTCGCTCAATGGCCCGGAGACCATCATGGCCAGAGTAGCCGTGAGCGTTAAAGATGCTACAGACCAACCGAGTTGCATCTTGGTCAGTTGAAATTCTGGCTCAATAAATTTCACTACGCCAGAGATCACGGATGCGTCAAAGCCCATCAGAAATCCCCCCAGGGCCACGATAAGCGCAATCCGTGCGGTGAACAATTGTGTTTTGGTCATCGCATACAAACTTAGAAGTTAGGCATCGCACCGGGGGGAGTGGAGCAATGTGTCCGAAATGGACGAGCCTAAAATAACACAATCAGAGGCGAAGTCTCAAGCCTGTGGGAATAAAAGACTGAGAATTTCAGAATGACCTAAAATGCTAAGAAGAAATGGCGGCCAAAAAGGCTTCTTTCTTGCGGCGGGAGACTTCCACCTTGGTGCCATCGCTCATGAGGGCATAACCACCATCTTCTTTAAGGTATTGCGCTACTGCATTGAGGTTGATGAGGTGCGACTGGTGAACTCTAAAAAATCCTTCACTGGCCAGCATCTCTTCAAACTCCTTGAGGGTTTTGGTCACCACAATCTCGCGCTGGTTGGTGAGGTGGAAAACGGTGTAATTATTGGCTGATTCACATCGCACAATTTCCTCTTTGCGCACCAGCTCAATGCCCTTGAGAGAAGGCAAAGCCAAGCGCTGCATGCGGTTTCGGTTTTGCACCAAGGCCTCGAGCTTGAGGCTGAGGTCGTACTTCTTGTAATTCTCTCGCACCTTTCTCAGGGCTTCTGCCAAGAGATCAGGATCGATGGGCTTGGTGAGATAGTCAATAGCGCTGTAGCGAAAAGCTTTAAGCGCGTACTCATCATGGGCTGTGGTAAAGATGAGCTGAAATGCTTTGAAACGAAGTTTTTCAAGCAAGTCGAAGCCGGTGCCATCCCCCATTTGGATGTCGAGAAATACCAAGTCGGGTTGCAACTGCTCAATGCAGGCTACGCCTTCTGCCACTGACCCGGCCTCGCCAATCAATTCTACCCCATCATCTATCAACCGCAAGAGCGATTGGAGGGCAGAGCGCCCCTTGTTCTCGTCGTCAACAATTACCGCTTTTAGATGCATGTTGTTCATCAATAGCGTATTAAAGGTAAAGTTAAGTGCACATATACACCACTGCTGCCTTCGCCGTTTGTGCCTCTGTCTTTCACGGTAAAACCAAAATGCCCCCCCATTTGATGACTGAGCAATTCTAGGCGCTTTCGGGTCAAGCGCAGTGCCATTGATTTCTTATCCACTTGCTTAGATGTGCCTTGTTGTAAACCGCTGCCATTGTCTTTCACTTCCACCACTAAACAGTTGTTTGCTTCTTGAAAGCTAATCTCCAGCACGCCCCCTTGTGCCCGATCCTTAAAGCCATGTACCACCGCATTCTCTACAAATGGCTGTACAATCATAGGGGGGATATACGCCTCTTGGCGCAAGTGGTCTTCACAATGAATCTGAAAATCGAAGTTGTTATCGAAGCGCAACTGCTCCAGCTCCAAGTAGTCGGTCAATCCTTGAATTTCTTTGTCGATAGGGATGAACTCTTTTTCATTCCACTCCAGAGTGGCGCGCATCAAGCGCGAGAATTTAGAAAGGAATCGGCTGGATTCGAGGGGATTGTTGGTGAGGATGAAGTTTTGAATGGAATAGAGGGCGTTGAAAAAGAAATGCGGATTCATTTGCGAGCGAATCAATTGCAATTCCAATTGCTCTTTCTCTTGTTGGGCCAATAACTCGCGTTTCTCGGCTTGTTGTCTGCGCAAGCTTTTGCGGAAACTCAAGAAAACCAATAGGGCCGAGCTCAGGAACAAGGCCGCTGACAGCCATGCGATACGCCTACTCAAGATAAGCTCGCGTTGTTCAGCCTGCAGCTGCCCCCGTTCGCGTTCATACACCAACTTGTCTAACTGGTATTCTTGCTGCATTCTGCTGATTTGCGCCTGCATTTCTACGCCAGATAGGCTGTCTTTGGCCGTTATAGAATGCTCTAGAAAATAGAAGGCGTTTTTAAAATCGCCCAGAGCTTCATACGTCAACGATAGATTGGTTTCTACCTCATACCGAAGGCGGGGATAGTCTTGACTCAGTTCATAGCACTTCAGATAATATTCCAAGGCTTGGGCGTAATTGCCTTCGTGGAACTCCATGGTACCAAAGGCACTATAGGCGGTAGCACGTCCTTGGTTTAATCCGAGAGAATCAAAAATAGACAGTGCTTCAGAGTAGTACTGCCTGGCCTGTTGCTTATTCTCAGTGCGGGCCAGCACATTGGCTAAATTGAATTTGCTATTCGCCAAAGCGTTGAGGTTTCCTACTTCTTGAGAAAGTGCTATACCTTTTTGATACCAGGCCACCGCTTCAGCGGTATCGCCCAATTGTAAGTAGCAGATGCCTAAATTGGAGCAGGCGTCTGATTCAAAAATGTGATCGCCCTTCCTCCATTCCACCGCTTGTTTGACGCGTTCAATGGCTTGGCTGTAGCGCCGAAGATCGCTATCTGTAACCGCCATGTTCAGCAGCACATTGGCGGCCCGTGCGCTGTCTTGCAAACGCTCAGCAATTCGCAAAGCCCTGAGATAGGCTGAATAAGAGGCAGCATGTTGGCCCGTTTTATAGAGCAGAATGCCTTTGTTGATGAACAAACTTGCGCGTACGGAAGCCGTGCTATCACTTTCAGATGCTTGCAATCCGCGATCGAGGTAGTGTAGCGCTGAATCTCTCTGGTCGAAAACAATGTAATAGGCCGCCACATTTTTGAATGCACCAGCTTGATCAAGCGCTTGGCCTCTTTGTTCAGCGTCTATCCGAGTCTGGTGTAAGGCGCGGATGACCTCTCTTTCGAGCCTGCGAATGCGCAGCAGATTGGCCTCATTGATGGAATCGAAATACGCACTTTGTCCGCTTGCCCATACCGGAAGACTTAACAGTGCCCAAAGAACAATGGATTTGGCCATGCTTCGAAGTTCGTGAAAAGCCACATATATCGCATTGTTCTGCAAACTTGGATTCGCGCTACTTTTCCATTCCCCATCTGCCTGCCCATGAAACGCCTTCTTTTGGTTTTGATTTTGAGCTTATCTTCCATGTATGCCACTGCACAAGCGGCCTTACTGGTGTTGCTCTTTGGTGATCAATTGGCCACCGA
>CAZDPF010000110.1:0-8292 GCA_964507215.1 uncultured Chryseobacterium sp.
AAACAGATTGAAGGCAAGTTCATTGACAATGATGAGAAGATCTACCGCACCAAAAGCGGAAAAGACCTTTTGGATAAACTCAATGTCAAAGACCATTGGCTGATCTGTAGCCTCATTCACAAATTCGGCCGTCAGGCAGAAGCCTCAGATGAAGACTTCGACAAGTACATTGAAGAACTCAAAAAGAGCCTTTCAAGCGATTTCAAGGCCAAAGGGGATATTTATGTGTTTGTGGATGAGTGCCACCGAACACAATCGGGCAAGCTACATGAGGCCATGAAGCTCATTCTGCCTGATGCACTCTTTATCGGTTTTACAGGCACTCCCCTACTCAAAAAAGACAAACAGAAGAGCATTGAGGTGTTCGGTCCGTATATCGGTAATCCGTACAGATTTGATGAGGCAGTGGAAGATGGTGTGGTTCTCGATTTGCTTTACGAAGCAAGGGATGTAGAGCAGTTCATTACCGACCAGCGCAGCATAGACGAGTGGTTTGATGCCGAAACCAAAGGCATGAACGATCTTGCCAAGATTGAACTGAAAAAGAAATGGGGCACGATGCAAAAGGTGCTGGGCTCCAAATCAAGATTGGAGAAGATTGTCTTTGATATTGTCAAAGATTTCAAGATCAAGCCTCGCTTATCTTCCGGAGAAGGAAACGCCATGCTTGTTTCTGGCAGCATCTATCAGGCTTGCAAATACTACGAACTGTTCCAAAATTCAGGGTTCAAGGAGTGTGCAATCATTACCTCTTACGAGCCATCGGTAAGTGATCTGAAAGGAGAGGAAACGGGAGAAAGCGCACCTACCGACAAACTCTTGCAGTATGATGTCTATCAGCGGATGCTGAACGGGAAAAGCCCTGAGGAATTTGAAGATGCCATAAAACAGAAGTTCGTCAAAGAGCCTGCAAAAATGAAGTTGCTTATCGTAGTAGATAAGCTGCTTACAGGCTTTGATGCACCATCGGCCACCTACCTGTACATTGATAAAAAAATGCAAGATCACGGGCTTTTTCAGGCCATTTGCAGGGTCAATCGGGTAGATACAGATGATAAGGACTATGGCTATATCGTAGACTACAAAGACCTTTTTGATAGCCTCAAAAAGTCAATTACCGATTACACCTCTGCTGCCTTTGACGACTTTGACCTTGAAGACGTGAACGGCCTGCTTTCAGACCGTTACGAAAAGAGCAGGGAAAGATTGGATGATGCCTTGGATGCAGTGCGTGCGCTATGCGAACCCGTGCATCCGAAAGACGAACCGAATTTCATTCGCTTCTTCTGCGGCAATACCGAAAACAAGAACGATCTGAAAGAAACGGAGCAAAAGCGTTTAACGCTTTACAAACTCACCGTTTCACTGATCAGGGCATACGCCAATCTTGCCAACGAAATGCACAAAGCTGGCTACTCGACTGAGGAAGCCGAGAGCATCAAAAAAGAAGTGGACTTCTACTCCAACTTGCGAGAAACCATCAAGGTGGCAAGTGGCGATAAGGTAGATCTGAAACGCTTTGAACCCGGTATGCGTCAATTGATGGACATGTATCTGTCTGCTAATCCGAGTCGCAAAATTTCAGACTTCGATAATGAGAGTTTGGTTGATCTCATTGTAAAGGTTAGTGAACCAGAAGACGCAACAGCACCAAGAGGCAGAAAAAAGGAAGAAGCCATTGCGGAGACCATTGAGAACAATATCCGCAAAGTGATCATTGAGGAACAGCCCACCAATCCAAAGTACTTTGAGAAAATGTCGCAGTTGTTGGATGAACTCATTGAACAGCGGAAACGAGAGGCCATAGCCTATGAAGCATATCTGAAGAAGATCAAGGAATTGGCTGGCATGATAGACAGGCCAGCAGAAACGAATAGTTACCCAAGCTCGCTGACCACCAGCGCCAAACGTGCTTTGTATGATAACCTTGATGGGGATGAAGTCCTTGCGTTAGCATTGGACAACCTCATTCAAAGCAGTAAATTGGATGATTGGCGGGATGGTGGCATACGAGAAAAGAAACTGATGTTGGCCGTTAAGGGTCTTATCAAAGATCAGGACAGAACAGATGCGTTAATGAAGATAATCAAGGCACAGGATGAGTACTGAAATTCATCAGTTACATATCGCCAACCTTGACATTGATGTTGTTCGCAAAGACATCAAGAACATGCACTTGGCCGTTTATCCGCCAACGGGAAGGATTCGCCTTGCTGCTCCTACCCGAACAGATGATGAGGTCATTCGCTTGTTTGCCATTTCCAAATTGGCTTGGATAAAACGCCACATCAAGAATTTCAAAGCACAAGCACGTGAAACGCCTCGTGATTTTATATCGGGCGAAAGCCACTATTTTCAAGGGAAACGCTACCTCATCAATGTCATTGAGCATGATGGCTGGAATAAAGTGGAGATCAAGAACCACAAAGAGATAAACCTCTTTGTACGTTCTGGTTCCACCAAAGCGCAACGCGCTAAGGTGTTCAAAGAATGGTATCGGAAAGAACTAAAAGCACAGATACCGGAGATCATTGAGAAGTGGGAAGGCATCATGGGCGTAAAAGCCAATGATTGGGGTGTGAAGCACATGCGCACAAAATGGGGCACATGCAACACAGATGAGAAAAGGATATGGATCAACCTTGAACTGGCTAAAAAGCCCAAGAATTGCTTGGAGTACATCATTGTGCATGAATTAGTGCATTTGATAGAAAGAAGTCACAATGACCGCTTCGTGGCATTGATGAACAAATACATGCCCAAGTGGAGGGCACATAAAGATGAATTGAACAGACTCCCGGTCGCACATACCGATTGGGATTATTGAGACAAGGAAGATGACAGTTGATTAACCCCTGAAACCAACCCCAATGGCCAAGAAACAGGAACTATTCTTTAACGCGCTAACCTTCAAATTACCGAAGGAACCCACAACCCTTTATTTCAGTGAAGAGGACGGTGAAGGTTTCAATCGCATCTATCACGATTTAGTTCCTGACCATGTGCTGGAAGCCATGTTTCCAGATGGAGATGTGCCAGAACACATCTACACCAGTTTTGCCGTGGAAAGCGAAGGAACTCAAGGCTTTGAGATAGATCTCAATGCTTGCTCCTATTCTCTCTCAAAGAGATACGCAACCAACCAGTTGGTTCGCTACTTCTCTGATGTGGTCAAAGTGCCTTTCAAAAGTGGTTTCATCGATGAATTGCAAGTATGGATTAAGTCCAAAAACTCCAGCAAACCTCAGTTCGATGAATACCTCAAGTTCTCCTTGAAGGTGCAATTCCGTTACCTCAGTAAAGAGGCAGAAATTCAGCTTTCCTATGATGGCGTGTCAAGGATTTTCCGCGCCAATTCAGTAGATCTTGGTCAAGAACTTGGTTCGGATAAATTCAATTGGGTATTGTATGAAGGTAAACTGACCAAATGGAAGGATCTGAAGGAAGCTGAAAAGCAAGGAGCGGAAATAGATTATCAGCAGGTCTTCCCTCAATTGAACCGTGAACTTGCGATTGCTATTCAACTACCGTATGACGCACCGCCCACGGACAACCGATACACGCGCTACTTGAAAAACATTGGCGGTTTTGTTACCAAGTACATGGAAACCCCGAAGTTCTCTGAATACATCGAACTGCACTCAATCGATTTTCTCAATGTAGCGCAGACACGCATCAACCAAACATCAAGGGAGAGCAATCACTTGCTGTTCGGTGGAAAGAAAACAGACATATTTCCAAAGACAGCGATCAGAAAACACAAACCCTATAAGTCCAGTCCATACGGTAGCATTAAGTTGTTCTTCATTATGCATGAAGACGATATGGACACTTCTCGTAAGATCTGCAAGGATTTTATGAAAGGTCAGGATGCACCGAAAGGGAAAAGCCTGTTTCCAGGTCTTTTTGAGTACGTGAATCTCATCATTTCATATCCATCTGAACTAACCGTTGTATTCAAGGATAAAGACAATCCAATTCCAGAGATCAGCAAAGCCATTTCAGAGCTACCAACCAATGAAGATGACCGACTGATTGCCATCTATATCACACCTTACGACAAATTCATTGAGGATCAGGAGAAACGGGAATACTATCACCTGATAAAAGAAATTCTGCTCAAACGCAACATTACCTCGCAGGTGATCAATCCGCAAAAAATGGAAATGCAGAATGATTTCGGTTGGTATATGAGCCTGACGAATATTGCGCTTGCAATGCTTGCAAAGCTCGATGGCATTCCATGGCGCTTGAAGTCAAACCCTAAAAAAGAACTTGTAGTAGGCGTTGGCGCATTCAAACACATCGAAGAAGATGTGCGCTACGTAGCTTCATCCTTCGTTTTCGAGAATAATGGGGTCTTCAATCGCTTTGACTATTACCACGAAAGTGATGTAGACGTTTTAGCGGGATCTATAGCAGAAGCAGTTACAAACTACTCTGCACTAATTGAAGAACCGCAACGTCTGGTGATTCATTTCTACAAGACTATGCGTCAAGATGAGATTGAGCCGATACAGAAAGAACTCAATGCGCTTGATCTTGACATTCCCATTTTCATCATCACTATAAACAAGACCGAATCGGCAGACATTGTGGCCTTTGACCGAAACTGGGCGGAATTGATGCCTGAAAGCGGCACTTTCGTCAACATAGGTTTCAATCATTATTTACTCTTCAATAATACCCGATACAGTAACAATAACGTGAGCAAGATGGACGGCTACCCTTTCCCCTTAAAGCTCAAATTCCAATGTACGGATGAAGAATTATTGGATGATGCGAACACCATCAGAGAATTGATAGATCAGGTCTATCAATTCAGTAGAATGTATTGGAAGTCATTGCGCCAGCAGAACCTGCCCGTTACAATCAAGTACCCTGAAATGGTAGCACAGATCGCACCGCACTTTGAAGGCAATGACATTCCCGACTATGGAAAAAACAACCTTTGGTTTCTTTAAACAACGAACTATGGAAGAGCAACTAAGAGCAGCAATAGAACGCACCATTGATAATAAACATTACCTGAAACATGCTCAGCTATCTGGTCATCCCTATTTAAGTGATTTTGAGACCGTTTTAGCCGCGTACAAATCTCATTTCCCAGACGAAGTAGCCGATTGGCTAACTGAAAAGATGCTACTCAATCCTAATCCGTTCCAAGAAAAACAGTTCATTCAATATGCATGTGAGGCTACTATCGTGAAGTATTTTTCTGACCTTTTCCCTGCGTCTATAGAAATTGAAAAGAAGGTTAATCCAAACAACAATAAAGACGTTGATGTTGTCTTTTCAGACAATGGGTTCACATTTCATATTGAGGTCAAATGTTCGGATTATAAGAGCAAAGAACTAATTGACAGTAGCAATAACATTAAAATCCAGACCGTTGGTAGATTAACCGACCTTGACAAAACAATTGCGGCTCTTCAGCCAGCATTAGATCAAGTCGCAGAAAAGCTTGGACTTGATGGCACTACCATGTCAAAAAACATGGACAACAACTTGAAAGACTTCCTGATAAGTGCGCATGAAAAGTTCAATCCGGATGCATCTGACAAGGAGTTGAATATTTTATCTGTTTCAGTTGATGATGCAGAGGATATGCAATTGTGGTATTATTATATGTTCAAGGATCAAGGACTATTTACCCCAGTTTCCTATCACCCGCAATCCGAATATGACAATGTTGATTTAGTAATGATCAACAACCTTTACTTCAAGCACAATAAGTACTTCCAAAAAAAATTGGCTAATTCTTGGGATTTCGGCAATTCGTGCGTTTTGATTTTCCCCAATCCTAATGCAAAGCAAGCCAAGAATGATGCAATCAATCATTTCCTCTCCATTTGCCCGAACATCAACCAATTGTATTCCGCATGGCGAGTCCCAGGTAGTGCAGACGAAGATGTTAAAGACAGTAGAAAGATTGCTGATTTCATTAAGGCTGAATTAGAAGACAACCAAGGCACCTATCTCTTCGAACAACCGTAAGAAGTACAATCATATCACACCCCTGCTTTACCCTTGTGCCTCCAGTAAGCTCACTGCATTCGTTCCTCATTCCGCTCACCAACTTCCAGCACCGCACAGCAAGAGAAGTCCGGTATTCCGTTCCGCGAAGCTACACTCCATACCGTCCTACACTTGCTTTTTCCCAACGCACAATCCCCAACGCAGGAAAAGCGGTGTTCGTCAGTCGTTCTGTTTTGTTCCGCAAAACATATCTGCAAGGGTAGATAAACTCCCTTCGGTCGCCCTTGCATATACCGCTCACCTGTCAGGCTATTTGCGCTCCAGTAGGTGCTCATAACCTGCCGTTCACTTGTTTTAGCTACACACACGCACTCCATCCTCACGCGCAGCTTTACTATCCCCCCAAACCCCTAATAAGGTGTTCGCAATACTCACAAATAGTGAATTGGGGGGCTATCGCTGCTAATTGTTGTGCTCGCCTGCGGGTCGCTTCGGGCTATTCGGGCTGTCATGCTTTTTGCTTTCCTCCAAGTGGCTGCGGCAGCTTCGTTCAATTCGTTCATCCGCTTCGCTTGGTTCTCTCATTTCACTCAGCCACCTCGACCACCACGCAGCAAGAGTGGCTCATTCACTCAACTTCTCTCACCCTTACAGGTTCATTCTTCAATACGGCTGCACAATCCCAAATTGCCACCTATTGCGTTGCCAATTTTCCGCTTCACAGTCCGACTCGCAATTGTGCAGCCATGTATTTCATCATTCACCCCAACCCCGCCCGTTCCGTTTCATTCAATCACCGCCCTTGCCTTTTCCCGACACAGAGGCAAAAAGACACGCCAGCCCGGTGTGTACCACATTGGCGTAGGCCGCCTTCACCCTAAAGGGATTCAGGCTACTGCCTCCACCACCCTTGCTCCGCTCGCAGGCGGCTCGCACGCACAGCTACAGGTTTCCATTCCGTTACACTCCATTCCAACCTTCCGCTTTTCCCTACGCTTGCTCAAGGCTGTTTTTCCTGCGTTTCCCCACGACCTGAACCCACATTCCCGTATCTTAGTGGACATGAAGCAGTTGATAGAAGACTTCTACTATCTGTTTTTTCCCCGTGACGAGGAAGGAAAGTACAAGGACGACATTGACAGTCCGTTTTGGGTCAAAATCCTATTCCTTTTGTTATTCGGCTTTATGGCCGCAATGGCTGCCATAGCCTCCTAACTCTGATTGACCGAACGTCAATAAAAAAAAGAGAAAGGCAAAATTAGGCGGGTTCCCACATCCCACCGCACGATTGGTCTGTCAAGGTCAAGCCCTACGGGTTTTGAAAAAAATCTCCATCCCTACGGGTAGTATTTTTTCCAAAAACCTTGTCAGTCCCCTCCACCCGCCTTTTCAAGGGCTTTCTCTTTTCTTTTTTTCCCTTTTTTCTTTTCTCTTTTAAAAATGTGTGCGCAGCGCAGCGAGCATAATTCTAATGGCTCTCTGTATGTCTTCGTTTCAACTCAAATCGCACCGCCCGGGCAACCACTACCAACAAGCCCATTTTTTCATCCTCAACAAAGGATTGAACAGCGGCAAGCCTCTGAAAAAGCCCTGCCCTAATTGCTTCGTTTACCTCAGCGATAAGCCCGAGCAAATCGACAAAGCCTACTGGACCGCATACGCGCTCTGGAAATCCAAATCGCTACTCATATTGCTTCGCGGTTCGGTTATTCCATTTATAACCATTGGAGAGTATAAAAAGCAGTTTTTAAGCACTTTCAAACACTTTCAGGCATGCCCAGAAAAGTTTGAGAAGCTGGTTCAGGCTTTCAAGCTCTTAGAAATCCAAGAGCAAAAAATCCGTGTCTCATTAGAGATGATTCAAACCGCAAGAATGGCATTTTTCAGAGAATTGCTCAGTCCTTAGCCGCTTCGCGTCACAGTGCTGACAGCATATCAGCGCAATCAGGCGCGAACGCGCCAAAGAAGACCACTTTGCCTGATTCTTGCCGTACTCTTGACGGTATGCGACAAGGCCTTACCAAGTCCGTGTCAAGTCCAAGTAAATAATGTTTAACCCTTAAAATCAAACAAAATGGGTAAAATTTCACAAGGTGTGTTAGGCGGCTTTTCTGGCAAGGTCGGAAATGTCGTAGGTGGAACATGGAAAGGCATTGATTATATGAGAATCAAGCCTGCAAGTGTGGCCAATCCAAGAACGCAGGGTCAACTTGATCAGCGGTCTAAATTCTCTGTAACTCTCAAGTTCCTCCAGTCAATGACTGACTTCCTGAGAGTTGGTTTCAAGTTGTACGCAAACAAGATGACGCAGTT
>CAZDPF010000111.1:0-2593 GCA_964507215.1 uncultured Chryseobacterium sp.
TGCTCTTCAATCGCTTTTATCTTGGCTTCAGCATCGGCTAATTTGGCCTTCTCTCGATCGACCACCATAGCTGGTGCGCCGCTTACAAAACGTTGGTTGCTCAATTTGGCCTTCACAGACTTCAAGAATCCTTGGAGGTAGTCGAGCTCTTTCTCGAGGCGTGCTTTCTCTTCAGCGGGATCAATGCGCTCTCCGAGATCGAGATAGAATTCCATCTGCTTCACGCGAATACTGCTTCCCCCTTCCGGTGCGCTCTCAATACGCTCTAAACTAGACAAATTGGCGAGCTTGCTCAGCAATGCCGGATAAATCACCGGCTCGCCGGCGTATTGCACTTTAAGTGCTTCCTTAGGGCTCATGCCCACCTGGCTGCGTTGGGCCCGAATCAAAGTAATGGCTTCCCTACTGTTCTCGAAACGCTGTACAGATTGTTCGTTCCAAGCGCGTTTTACTGGATAATCAGCCAAACAAATGGTGGCCTGCTCTTCGCGATTGGCCAACTTCTGCCATAGCTCTTCAGACAAGAAAGGCATGAAAGGGTGCAACATGCGAAGCAGCTCATCAAAAAAGCCTTTTACCGCTGCCAAACTTGTATTGGCCATTTGGCCGTCTGCAGGCTTCATGGCCTCGAGGAACCAACTGCAGAATTCATCCCATATCAAGCGGTACAAAATCATGAGGGCATCGGCCATTCGGAAATCAGCAAAAGCTTTGTCGAGTTCCTCTACCGCTTGTCCGATTCTGTTTTCAAACCAGCCAATGGCCTCCTGTTCAACCGAAGAAGCCGCCAACTCCTCAACGCCTGTCCAGCCTTGAACCAAGCGGAACGCATTCCAAATCTTATTGGCGAAATTCCTTCCCTGTTCGATGAGTTTCTCATCGTACAACAAATCGTTGCCCGCAGGAGAGCTGAACAACATGCCGGTTCGAACGGCATCGGCTCCATACTGCTCAATCAACTCCAGTGGATCGGGGGAATTGCCCAGTGATTTAGACATCTTCCGGCCCTGCTTATCGCGCACTATGCCGGTGAGGTAGACATTCTTAAAAGGTTTTTCTCCCATGTACTCGTAGCCCGCCATCACCATGCGCGCCACCCAGAAAAAGAGAATTTCTGGAGCGGTCACCAAATCGGCCGTGGGATAGTAATACTTCAGCTCTTCATTGGGTTGCCCTGTGCGGAAAACCTGTGCATCAAATACGCTAATGGGCCAAAGCCATGAGCTAAACCAGGTGTCTAGCACATCTTCATCTTGCACCAGATCTTCTGTGGTTTCTCCGTATTTCTCAGCATACCTGGCCTTGGCAGACTCCAGGTCTTTTGCCGCCACAATTCGTCCGAGCGGACCATACCAAGCGGGAATACGGTGGCCCCACCACAGTTGACGCGAGATGCACCAATCGCGCACGTTCTCCATCCAGCTGCGGTACATATTCTTAAACTTGGCCGGGTGCAGCTGCACTTGGTCGTTGAGTACATTTTCCAGTGCCGGTTGGGTGATGGCATCCATCTTTAAAAACCACTGCATGCTCAAGCGAGGCTCCACCACGGCATCGGTGCGCTCACTGAAGCCTACATTGCTGCGGTAATCTTCGGTTTTGCTGAGATAACCTTGTTCTAGAAGCTCCTTGGCGATGGATTTTCGGGCTTCAAAGCGGTCTTCTCCAATGTGAATTTGTGCATGCTCATTAAGACGGCCATCATCATCCAACAGGTCAATGACATCCAAATTATGGCGCATGCCGATTTCATAGTCGTTGATATCGTGCGCCGGAGTAACTTTTAAACAACCCGTGCCAAATTCAGGATCTACATAATCATCTGCTATAATGGGAATTGGACGATCTATGAGCGGAATCAAGGCCTTCTTACCAATCAGGTGTTTGTACCGCTCATCTTCGGGATGCACGCAAATGGCCGCATCTGCCATGATGGTTTCAGGGCGAACGGTAGCAATGGTCACATGTTCAAAAGCCGCTCCTTCAATGGGATAGTCAATGTAGTACAGCTTGGCATTGACTTCTTTGTAGAGTACTTCGTCGTCTGAAAGGGCTGTTCTGCCCTTGGGGTCCCAGTTCACCATGCGAATGCCACGGTAAATCTGACCTTTTTCAAATAAGTCGATGAATACGTCTTGCACAGCCTCGTACAAATCGTCTTCCATGGTAAATCGCGTGCGATTCCAATCGCAGCTAGCACCGAGCTTCTTGAGCTGTTCGAGGATGATGCCGCCGTACTTCTCCTTCCACTCCCAAGCATGCTTTAAAAACTCGTCTCTTCCGATCTTGTCTTTTCGAATGCCTTGTTCTTTGAGCATGGCCACCACTTTGGCCTCGGTAGCGATAGATGCGTGGTCAGTTCCAGGAACCCAGCAGGCTTCTTTGCCTTGCATACGTGCCCTGCGGATGAGCACATCTTGAATGGTGTTGTTGAGCATATGGCCCATATGCAATACCCCGGTGACGTTGGGTGGAGGGATTACAATGGTGTAAGGCTCTTTTTCCGGATTGGGACTGGAGCGAAAAACGCCTTGATCCATCCAGTGGCTGTACCATTTCTCCTCTATGTCTTGGGGCTGATAGCGCGTGGATA
>CAZDPF010000111.1:2693-4517 GCA_964507215.1 uncultured Chryseobacterium sp.
CCCAAGGTAGAACGCTCTACATTGGATTGGATTTTCTTCACATTCTTTCCGGTTTCTACCGCTTCCTTGGCTTCCGTTTTCTTGGCAGCATCACCATGTACCTGGCTGTGAGAAACCACTACACGACGGCCTTCTTTGTTGAACTCGATCACCTTGAAGTCAGCGGTATCGCCAGCTTTCAGTTGGCTTCCATCTTCTTTGGTCATATGACGACCTGGCAAGAAGGCTTCAACCCCGATATTCTCGAACTGAACAGTAGCTCCACGGTCAACAATTTCCAATACACGGCCTTCCAGTATGCTTCCTTCTTCCATCAAAGTAGCGTAAGTGTCCCATGGGTTGTCTTCCACTTGCTTGTGGCCGAGGCTGAGCTTGCGGTTTTCCACATCAATCTCCAATACGGTCACTTCCATCAGGCTGCCCACAGAGGTAAATTCACTGGGGTGCTTGATTTTCTTGGTCCAGCTGAGATCAGAGATGTGAATAAGTCCGTCGATGCCTTCTTCCAATTCCACAAATACACCGAAGTTGGTAAAGTTGCGAACGGTGCCTTTGTGACGGCTGTTCACCGGATACTTCGAGGTAATGTCTGTCCATGGATCAGGTGTAAGCTGCTTCATGCCGAGTGACATTTTGCGCTCTTCCATATCGAGTGAAAGGATCACGCACTCTACCTCTTGGCCAACGCTTACAAAATCTTGAGCGCTGCGCAAGTGCGTGCTCCAAGACATTTCTGAAACGTGAATCAAACCTTCAACACCAGGCAGGATTTCTACAAAAGCACCATAGTCGGCAATCACCACTACTTTGCCTTTGATCTTATCGCCTACGCTGTAATTCTTTTCGGCCAGTTGATCCCAAGGATGGGCTTCAAGCTGCTTGATACCCAATTGGATGCGGGTCTTGCTTTCGTCGAAATCGAGGATAACCACGTTGATCTTCTGATCGAGTTCCAGCATTTCTGATGGATGGCTCACGCGGCTCCAGCTCAAATCGGTGATATGCACCAATCCGTCTACGCCGCCAAGATCCACGAATACTCCGTATGAAGTGATGTTCTTGACCACCCCTTCGAGTACTTGACCCTTCTCCAGCTTGGAGATGATTTCTTTCTTCTGTTCTTCGAGGTCGGCTTCGATGAGTGCTTTGTGCGAAACCACCACGTTTTTGAATTCGTGGTTGATTTTTACAATGCGGAACTCCATGGTTTTACCCACGTAGGCATCATAATCACGGATGGGCTTCACATCAATTTGTGAGCCTGGCAAGAAGGCTTCGATACCGAAAACATCTACGATCATACCGCCTTTGGTGCGGCACTTCACATAGCCATTAACGATTTCTTCTCCATCGTGGGCCACGTTAATACGGTCCCAAGCCTTGATCTGACGTGCCTTGCGGTGAGAAAGAACGAGTTGGCCGTTCTTGTCTTCTTGTTTGTCGATAAGTACTTCTACCTCCTCGCCCAGTTTCAGGTCAGGATTGTAACGGAACTCATTCAACGAAACTACCCCCTCTGACTTGGAGTCGATGTCGATGATCACTTCGCGGTCAGACATGGCCACGATGCGACCGTGAACTACTTGGTGCTCAGCAAGAGCGCCCAATGTAGCCTCGTACATCTCTTCTTCGGTTTTGTACTTGGGGTTGCCGGCTTTGTTGATGCTGCTTTCGAGTTCTTCCCAATCTACTTCTTCTGGAGAAGCGTTCATGAACTCGTAGCCGCTGCGGCTGTCATCTTCTTCGCTGCTGTCATCGCTTTCTTCTGCTGCTTCAGCAGTAGCTTCAGGCGCTTCTTCAGTTGTTTCTGCAACTGTTTCTGCA
>CAZDPF010000111.1:4617-8277 GCA_964507215.1 uncultured Chryseobacterium sp.
AGACTGCCTGCATACTGCGGGAGAAAGTCAGGATTCAGGCTGCTATAAGTATGGAGTTCCAAAACGCTCACTACATATTGATTGGCAAACTGACCGCGAATGGCTTCCACAGTGGCCTTCACCTTGGAGGGCGCATGGGCAAAATCGCGATAAAACTTCCCTCGATCATCGTCGGCAATCAGTTCCAAACGCTTACTGGCGCCTTCAAAATCAGAAATAGCCGCATAAAAAGCATCATCCATCACGCCCAACTGATTGCAAACCAAGCGAGCCCCTTCTAGATTCTGGAGATTGTGCCGACCAAAAATCTTCAAGGGCACCTCACCTTCAGCCGTGTGAAGAATGCTGCCCTGGATGGAGGGGGTGAACGCTGGACTCCGGTAAGGAAACAGCTTGATTTCTTCGGCATGTTCGCGTACCAATTGATCTAAGGCACCGTCTTCAGCACAATAGACCAAAGTGCCCCCTGGTTCAATTTGCTTGATAAAAGTGGCAAACTGTTGCTGGTAATTCTCCTCTGACGGAAAGATGTTGGCATGGTCCCAAGCAATGCCTGATATCAACGCAATATTGGGGTGATACCAATGAAACTTGGGACGAGGATCGAGGGCTGAGCTGCCGTACTCATCTCCCTCAATCACCATAAAATTTGCCCCTTCCTCAAGCTTTACCATTCGGTCAAATCCTTTGAGCTGCGCTCCTACCAAATAATTGACTTGCTCTCCAACACGGTTCATCACATGTAAAATCATGGAGGTGATGGTGGTTTTACCATGACTTCCCGCCACTACTACGCGTGTTTGCATTTGGCTTTGTTGGTAAAGAAACTCTGGATAAGACAGAATGGGCAATTGCAATTCTTGGGCGCGCTTCAACTCAGGATTATCGGCGTGGGCATGCATCCCCAAGATCACCAAATCCAAATCGGACGAAATCTTCTCAGGAAACCAACCGAAGGCAGGAGGTAGCAAAGCTGCATTTTCTAAGCGGCTGCGCGAAGGCTCAAAAATGTGATCGTCAGAACCGCTGACCTGGTGCCCTTGGGCATGCAACTCTAGAGCGAGGTTGTGCATAGCACTTCCTCCAATGGCGATGAGATGAATACGAGACATACGGCAAATATAGCGGGTGCAACTAGGCCTTTAATGACTTGAAAATGGAAGTATCTCCAACCTATATTTGATGATGAACCGCTCACTTACTACCCTCACTTATTTTGCCATTAGCGCTATGGCTTCATACAGCCAAAGTCTTAGCGTTTTACACCTTACAGACCTGCCTGCACTAGTGGAAGAAAGCTCCGGCTTGGTGGCTGTCAATGGCGAACTTTTTACCCATAACGATTCAGGCGGAGATCCGGTGCTGTATTCGGTTGACCCTCAAAATGGTCAGGTGCTGCGCGAAGTGTGGATTGCCAATGCCCAAAATGTAGACTGGGAGGATGTGTGTGCCGATGACCTCTATGTATACGTGGGAGATATTGGAAACAACAACGGCAATCGGCAAGACTTGGTCATCTATAAAATTGCCAAAAGCGATATTCTCAACAGCGATACCGTACAGAGCGAGCGAATTGAGTTCGCCTATGCCGATCAAAGCAGCTTCTCTTCAAATCCGTTGACCAATTATGATGCGGAAGGACTGATTGCTCTTCAGGGCACCTTGTATCTCTTCACCAAAAACCGCGGCAATTTGCAGTGTAATGTCTATGCAATTCCTTCCATGGCTGGGCAATTTGTGGTTCCTGCTATCGATCAAATTGCTTCGCAAGGACTGATTACCGCAGCTACTACAGGAGGAAATGGCAGTCTTTATTTACTGGGAGTAGATTTTAACGGTCCGTTTCTCATGTATTGGCCCTCTGCCCCATCGCCTACCTTCTCCAACAAACCTCACCAGCGCATCAACTTGCAGGTTCCCCATGCCGTTCAGATGGAAGCCCTTTGGCACAATGGAGCTGAACTTTTGCTAAGTACAGAAACCGAAGGCGGACGTCCGGCAGCGCTCTACCAACTCGCGCCTGGCTTAAACCTGAACCATGCGTCACGGGTAAAGAGTACTACCGTAGCTTTCAACTCTTCCGACCAGCATTTTTATCTCAACAACCCGCAACAAAGAATTCTCAAAATGGATGTTTGGACCGTAGGAGGCCATGCTGTTTATTCGAAGGTGGGCGAAGAAGGAGAAAATAAAATAGACGCCGGGCTTTGGGCATCTTCCACCTACTTTTTGCGAATTCAATTGGCCGGCGGGCAAGAGGAAATCCATAGAATAGTCAGACCCTGACTACAGTGCCTCCAGAAAAGCAAGCAAATCTTGTTTGTCTTGTTCGCTTAAGCCCAAGGGTCTGATGCGAGCATCTTTACGTCTATCTGCCTTCCCTCCTTGGTTGTAGTGCTCAATGACCTCGGCCAAACTTTTCAGTCCGCCATCATGCATATAAGGAGCCGTTAAAGCAACGCTTCGCAAAGAGGGCGTTCGGAATTTAGCGCTATCTCCCACCTGATGAGTGATGCGATAACGACCAAAATCAGCTTGATTGCCCCAACCAATGTTGTGAAAATTGTCATCGGAAAAGAAGATACCCGAATGACAAGAAGCACATTGGGTCTTCGAACTGAAGAACAACTGCATACCGCGCTTTTCAGCGGCGCTAAGGGCCTTCCGTTCTCCTAGCAAAAACAGATCGAAACGGTTCAATGGTGACTGCAGTGAGCGCTCAAAACTCGCCAAAGCCCTAACAACCCCATAAAAATCAGGTGCACGACCATAGGCCGTTTCAAAAGCCTCCTTGTATTGGGTGCTTCGCTGCAAGCGCTTTTCGAGATCCAATGGATCAAATGCCATTTCTGCAGAGTCAAATAGCGGGGCGAACACCTGTAATTCTAGGGAGCGGATGCCACCATCTCGAAAAAAGGAAGATCGCCATGCCAAGTCTTGAAGGGGAGGTGCATTACGAAAGCCCTCCCGATGATGAAAGCCCTCGCTCAAGGCTACTGTATCGCTAAAGGCATGTGCAGGAAAATGGCAATCGCCACAAGCCACGGAAGAATCTCTGGAAAGAATTGGATCAAAAAAAAGCCTGCGCCCTAGTTCGATGCGCTGATCATTGGGTACATTATCAGGCGGATATATCAATGCGGGGAATAGCGGATGCGTAGCTTCACCGGCAAAGGCTTTGGGTGCATCGTTCAAACCAGGCTTGCAGGCACCCAAAAAGAAAACAACGGCAAAAAAAGATGCGTAAAGGCGCATCAGCAGCGACATTTACAAACTCAGTCCGGAAGCAAAATTGGTGATGAACTTCGTAGCCAAAGGCTGATCTGCCGGAGCATCATGGGCGGCAAACTCTACAAATGGATTGATACTACCACCTGGTCCGTTAAACCAAGAATCTGTATTCACCTTCAATTCAAGGATGGTATTTCCTCCAGCCGCTACATTGAATGCTTGGTTCAATTGCACACCTTGTACGTACAAATGATTGCCACCGGGGTGGTAACTATACGCTTGGTCATCACCACTGCCTACTTGACCCGTTTTGTTGGCACGGCCTTCCGCCATTACAAAGCGATACTGCGTGGCCCATGTCCAATACATTCCAGTAGCTGCACTCAATGGATTGTCTTGCGGGAAGGTGGAAGGATCTGAGTAGTTCTG
>CAZDPF010000112.1:0-8113 GCA_964507215.1 uncultured Chryseobacterium sp.
CCCACGCAATGCATCTAAAAAATAGTCGTTAACCTTATCGAACTGTATCCCCGCTATTCATGACGCAACGTCAGGCCCTGTGGCCCGTTCTTCTCCTTGCCCTGCTCTACACGGCCTTCTTCTATCAAACGCCCCTCGGCTTGAATCTCTTCTTGTTCGAGCTACTCGTGCTGGGCTATGCTTTTGTTCACCATCGAGCATTATTTCTTCTTAAAGCTGTTCGACGCCTGGCCATCGCCCTTTTCATCAGCGCAGTTTTTACAGTAATTACCCACAGCGCCTTCAGCATCACCATGAATTTCTTGCTGTTCATCATCGTCCTCGGCCAGATGCAAGCGCCCAAGATCCGCTCGGTGCTTACCGCCTTGCTCATGAGTGTGCCGCATTTCTTCAAATCCCAAATGGCCTTCCTCGCCAACTTGCTGCGTTCAAAAAGCGGCAAAACCAATCGCTTCCGTTGGCTTTGGCAGTTGCGACTTTTCCTCATTCCGCTCTTTGTAATCCTGCTCTTCCTCATCCTTTACGGCAATGCCAATCCGATCTATGGCCAATGGGTAGAAGACACCATTGACGGCCTGGCGCGGCTGCTCGACCAATGGCTGGGCGGAATCAACCTCTCGTTGTTCTGGACTTTCGTGCTCGGATTGCTACTGGCCAATTTCAGTTTGCTGCGGAGCCATACCCAGTGGGTGATGGAGTTTGAAGAAGGGGTGGATGACGTGGTGGTGCGCAAACGAGAACGTAACTCCGCTCGTTTTGCCCTGCTCGGATTGAAAAACGAACTGCTCGCTGCGGTATTCCTCTTCGCTGTGCTCAACCTGATGCTCATGGCCCTCTTGGCCGTTGAAATCCATAGCGTTTGGCTTCACTTTGCATGGAGTGGCTCAACGCTCAAGTCATTTGTGCACGAGGGAACCTATCTGCTCATCCTCTCCATCTTGATCTCCATCGGACTGGTGCTCTTTTACTTCCGTGGAAATCTCAACTTCTATTCAAAGAATATTTGGCTGAAACGCTTGAGCTATCTCTGGCTCTTGCAAAATGCTGTACTCACCATAGCTGTAGTCATTCGCAACCTTTGGTATGTGAAATTCTTTGCGCTGGCCCATTTGCGCATCGGACTGTTCATGTTTCTGTTGCTCACTTTGGTGGGACTGGCCTTGGCTTTCTTGAAGGTGCATCAACAGAAGTCTTTGTTCTACCTTCTTCGAACCCACAGTTTAATCAGCCTGTTCTTCCTGAGCTTGTGTTCTTTTGTGGATTGGGATCGCTACATCGCGCGGTACAATTGGAAGCACGCAGGCCAGTCTTACTTTCATTTTGACTATTTGGCGCATCTCGCTCCTTCTAGTATTTCGGAATTGTGGGGTGATGAAGAACAACTGCGGGAAATACAACTTTGGCAATCAGTGCAGTATCCGGATGAACACAATGCGCTTACGCCCGAAGCCTTTCAATTGAAACTGCAAGAACGTGCCGAAGCCTTTTGCACCGATTGGGAAAACCGACCCTGGTTGGCGTGGAATGCGCGGGATTATTGGACTTATCAGCGCTTGAAGCAACCTTAAGTCTGCTACCTTTACGGTCAAATTTTTCTTGCTATGAGCCCCCAAGACTACCTCCAACAGCACAAAGACCGCTTTCTTGAAGAGCTTTTTGATCTGCTGCGCATTCCTTCAATCAGTGCAGATTCAGCCTATCGGCAAGACGTACTGAAGACCGCTGATGCCGTAGCGCAAAGACTTCGCGAAGCGGGTGCTGATGCCGTAGAGGTTTGTCAAACCCCTGGTTATCCGGTGGTGGTAGGAGAACGAATGGTAGATCCCAAGGCGCCTACCGTTTTGGTCTATGGGCACTATGATGTGCAACCGCCAGACCCCATGAACCTCTGGAAAACGGGTCCGTTTGAGCCAGAAATCCGCACTACGCCCATCCATCCTGACGGCGCCATCTTCGCCCGCGGGGCCTGTGACGACAAAGGGCAGATGTATATGCATGTGAAGGCCTTTGAGAGCATGATGCAGACCAACAGCCTTCCTTGTAACATCAAATTCATGATTGAAGGGGAAGAAGAGGTAGGCTCGGCCAATTTGGCTTGGTTTATTGAACGCAACAAAGAGCGCATGGCCTGTGATGTGATTCTGATCTCAGACACCGGCATGTTGGCCAATGATACCCCTTCCATTTGTACCGGTTTGCGCGGATTGAGTTATGTGGAAGTGGAGGTAACAGGCCCCAATCGCGATTTGCACTCTGGTCTGTATGGCGGAGCGGTGGCCAATCCGATCAATATCCTCAATAAGATGATCGCCTCTTTACACGATGAAAATAACCACATCAATATTCCCGGTTTTTACAAGGATGTGGAAGAGCTCAGTGCCGAAGAGCGAGAAGAAATGGCCCGCGCTCCTTTCTCCCAAAAGGCCTACAACGAAGCCTTAGACATTGCCGAAGAATACGGCGAGAAAGGCTATGTAACCATGGAACGCAATAGCATTCGCCCTACTCTGGATGTGAACGGCATTTGGGGTGGCTATACGGGCGAAGGAGCCAAAACAGTGATTCCTTCTAAGGCTTACGCCAAGATCTCTATGCGCTTAGTGCCGCATCAAGATCCGCATCAGATTACCGAATTGTTTACCCAACACTTTGAACGCATTGCGCCCAAGTCAGTGAAGGTAAAAGTTACGCCACACCACGGCGGCGACCCCTATGTTTCGCCTACTGATACGCCTGAGTACCAAGCGGCAGCAACCGCCATGGAAAAGACTTTTGGCAAACGTCCTATTCCGGTGCGAAGCGGTGGCAGCATCCCCATTGTAGCCTTGTTTGAGCGCGAACTCGGGGCCAAGAGCATCCTCATGGGCTTCGGCCTTGATTCAGATGCCATCCATTCGCCCAATGAGCATTTTGGTTTGTTCAATTACTTCAAAGGCATCGAAACCATTCCGCATTTTTATGCAGAATACGCACGACTGAAAGCTTAGGCGTCCGCATTCAATCGGTCTTCCAGCTGGGCAATAGTTTCCCGCTCCCAGTCCAAAATGGCTTCGAGTATGCCCAGGTAGTTGTTGTACGCTAACTTATAGTGAAACAACAGCCTGTTGCGGTACATATGATCATGCAGCTGCAGCGCTTGAATGCCTTGTACATAGGCCATGCCTTGGCTGTACCATTCATAGCGGTCTCTGAGGTAGTTGTTGTTGGAAGCGGCATCATTGCCCACCATTTCGCTGATTTGCTCTACTGTTTCTACAGAGCCATTGTAAAAAGAAAGCAGCTCACGCACCAGACTATCAGAACGTGCGCTTGTCTGAAAACGATCTAGGGCGCGAAATCCACTCTGCTTGAAATAGAAAGGAATGTAGTTCAGTCCGAAACCGATACAATGGGTGCAGGTTTGCAGATCAGCTGCATCCAAAGAGTCATTCAATAGCTTTCTAATCATGGGCTTGCGCTGTTGGTAGTCGCGCAAAATGAGATGGATGGCCAAAGTATCTTCTGCCATATCTGATTGCACTTGGGCAAGAATGCCGTGCAACTCAGCCTGGTCTTTACGCTCCGCATTCCAGGTGTTGATGCGCAGTGCGATAAGGATACCAATGACCACCAAGATGATCTCACCCAAGGCATAGCGGAGATAGTCTCCAATCTGTCCAACATCCAATGAGCGGCGGCGCATGCGGTTGAAGATGGGCATTGGCGGTGGTTCTTTGGGCAAGTTATTAAAAGGAAAGGGGCCGATCGAACTACCCTCCATAAAAAACCCCGACCATTTCGGTCAGGGTTTATTAAAGCAAATGCTTCGCTGCTTAATCTCTTCGGCCAAACAACCTCAGCAACATCAAGAAGAGGTTGATGAAATCGAGGTAAAGGGTGAGGGCTCCCATGATGGCTGATTTCTGTCCTACTTCGGTATCGGCATCTTGGTATTGGCTGATCTCTTTGATCTTCTGGGTATCATACGCGGTAAGGCCAACAAATACGGCCACGCCAATAAAGCTGGTGATCCAATACAGCATTTCGCTCTTCAAAAAGAAGTTCACCAAGGAGGCGATGATAATGCCAATCAAACCCATAAAGGCAATATTGCCCACTTTGGTCAAATCGGTTTTGGTGAAGTAGCCGTAAACACTCATGGCGCCAAAGGTTCCGGCGGTGATAAAGAAAGTAGAGGCGATGGAGGCTGCGGTATAAACCATAAAAATCACCGAAAGGGTGAGTCCGTTCAAAACGGAATAAACCAAAAAGGCCAACATGGCTGATTGCGCACTCATGCGGTTGATGGCCGCGCTGAGGTAAATAACCAAGCCGAGCTCACCGAAGATGAGTAGGTAAAAGAACATTTTACTACTGGTAATCAGTTGTAAAAGTGAGTCGTTGCCGTAGGTATAAAGGGCGGTCAAACCGGTCAGTGCTAGGGCGCCTGCCATCCAAGCGTAAACGGTGGTGATGAATTTGGCCTGAGCATCGCTCTGCTGGCCAATGAGAATGGGATTGTTGTCCATTGAAATGCTAATTGTTTCTCAAAGATAACTTACAATTCAAAGGCCAAGTGCTATTCACTGTCATTTTGACTGATCGTCTTTCATGATCTTTTCAAGACCACAAGATGCGTGAGCATTTTGGCGACATGGCTGTTTCTTTGACAAGTTAATTTCCGTTTATGCGCTCTCCAACGCTACAGCTCATTCGCAAGGTGGCAATTGCTGAAGGCATCTCCTACCTGGCCTTCGCAGTCACCATGCCTTTGAAATATGGCTTCGATATCTTCTGGCCCAATAAAATCATTGGGTGGGCCCATGGTGCCTTATTTATTCTTTACTGGATTGGAATGCTTTGGGCCTGGCGTAAGCTGCGTTGGAGCTTGGGTACTTTGGCCTTGGCCTTGCTGGCATCCTTAATTCCTTTTGCGCCTTTTTATGTGGATCGCAAATTGCTTCGAGACAACGGTTAATTCAGAGCCGAAGCAATCCGGGGGCACATTCTTCCGGTGCCTGGCCTTGACGGAAAAGGCGGGCCGGTAGTTCTCCTTTCAGGTGAACTTGGTTGCCTTGTACATGAAGCCAACTGCCTTCGCGCAAGCCCACTACTGGCTGCGTATTGAAATGGTGAAACTCATTGATGCGGGTTTCGCGGGTTTCGCCCATATGCTTTGACCCGGGAACGGGATCGAGGTAGTGCGGATTGATATTGAAGGGCACGGCTTGAAGGGCATTAAAACTGGGTGGATAAACAATGGGCATATCGTTGGTAGTGCCTACCGTAAGGCCGGCCAAATTGCTGCCCGCGCTGCTGCCCATATAGGGCATACCTGTTTGCACCCGTGCTTTCAAAACCAGAAGCAAATCCAAATCATACAATTGTTTCAAAAGCACAAAAGTGTTGCCTCCACCGGTGAATACGCCATCAGCATCTTCCAAAGCCTTTTGCATATTCTCAAAGCGATGCAGTCCCCGCATGGAAAACCCCCAAGATTGGAAGCGCTTTTCTGCCAAGGCTGCATAATCGTTGTGACTGATACCGCCCGGACGAGCGAAGGGAATGAAAACCAGTTGTTGGGCTCCGTGAAAATGCGCGCGCACTTCGGCTTCGAGATAGTCTAAATAGGTTCCGCCATGCACGGTAGAGGTGCTGGCCAGCAAGAGATTCACCATTAGTGTACGTTTTGAATGAGCGCAGTAAAGAGTTGCTTTCGTCCGTTGCGCACTTCCACCCAAATGGGGCGAACCATCCCATTCCAAGCGGAGATATTGTTGTAATCGCCCATGAAGAGGCGCTTATCTGTTTCAAAGGGCTTGAGGGTGAGTTGTTCATTCACCCAGGTATGGCCGGCATCTTTTGACCAAGCGAGGTAAACGTGGTTGCTATTGCCTTGCGGATCATGCCTTCGGTCATAGAAAACCGTATAGAGCACTCCCGTCATGGGATCCACTGCGAGCCAGGGGAGAAATTGTGCGGCTTGGGTGCTGTCGTCGTTCACCCGAACAGGTGCTGACCAGCTATCGCCGCGGTCGGTGCTTCGGGAGAGCCAGATATCTAAATTTCCTTCCCGCTCATCGCTCCAGAGTACATAGACCATTCCCTTATACGCACCATCGCTCACATCACAAACAGTAATCGGCATTCCATTGATGCGGCTAAAAGCCTCCACTTCTTGCGCCCATCCCCCCTTTTGCTCAGCCAAAAGCTTCTCTGCTGGCCACCAAGTTTCCCCTTGATCCAAGGATCGGTTGAACCATTTTTTTCCATCGTAGGCCCAAGCCACATACACCTCTCCATGCAAGCCAGCCGCCGGCACCGCTCCTTCGGTGGTTTGATCGTCATCTAAGCAGTTGCCCGTATATGTACTCAGCACCCGAGTAGCCGACCAGTTCTCTGCTCGGTCATCAGAATAGGCAAAGAGAATGCGCGATCGCTTGGTGCTGTCTGGGCTACCGTACTCATCAAACTCCGTCCAGCTGAGGTAAAGCCTATCGCCCAGCGGACTGGCCACTGCCCATTCTTTGTCTTGTTGTTTGGGTGGATTGAGCCCTGCGTAGCTGCCTTCGTTCCAGGTTTTGCCCCCGTCATCTGAGCGCTGACAAACGATGCGATCGAGGAATTGCTTTCCCCGCCAATTTTCGCCTGTAGGATCACTCAAATGGAAGTAATACAAATGGCCCAGTCCATCAGCTATCACACAAGGGTCTCCCCATACGCCGTGGGGCGAATTCAACAATCCCGATTGCCAAGTTTTACCCGAATCTTCAGACCAATGAAACTCATTGAGTACAGAGCCTGCCAGCACACGCGAAGGATTGGCCGGATCGATGACAATGGAAGGCTCGCTGCTGCCGCTATGGGTTTGGGCCTCATAAATCTGCACCAAAGGATAGGCTGATTGCCCTGCTACCGAGAGCGCCATCAGCAACAAAGAGATAAGTCTGAGCATGCCTCTAAGCTAATATATTCGCAGCATGCGATCACTTTTGCTTCTCCTGCTCTTTGTGTGCAGTTCTGCCGTTTTGCCACGCCATGATTACTACCTCAGCGTGTCGCGATTGGAATACGATGACAAGGCCGGTGATTTTGAGATGAGTGTTTGGTTTTTTGCTGATGACTTAGCCCTAGCGCTCTCTGAGCGTTCAGGAAAAGAGATTGATTGGAAGCCCGAAAGAAAGGCCCAGGCAGACAGCTTGTTGGTGCGCTATTTAGAAGAGAATCTGTATTTGTTGGGGCCTGACCAAAACAAGCAGCCTATGGTGTTTGTAGGCAGTAAAGAAGAGGGCGAGCTCATTTACGCCTATCTCAAATGGCCGGCGGCTTCGCCTGAAGCCTATGCGGTGCAGTTTGTAACCCTTTGTGAACTTTTTGAGGCGCAACGCAATTTGTTGCATTACAAGCACGGCCGCCAAAGGCGCACTTTGTATTTTTCGCCTACGTCTGAGCCGCAAATTTTGGAAGAATGAACGCAGAACATTGGCTGAATTTCGGAAGACTGGGCTTTCACCACATCCTGGATCCACAGGGCATAGACCACATGGTCTTTCTCACCGTTTTGGTGGCGGTTTATCGCTGGAAGAATTGGAAGGCGCTGCTGGGTGCAGTAACTGCTTTTACCGTGGGACATACCCTCACGCTGGCTTTGGCGAGCCAAGGATTGGGCGCAGACTATGGCGATTGGATTGAGTTTGCCATACCCTGCACCATTTTCCTCACGGGCCTTTACAATCTCAGCAAAAGAGGGCAGATGGCCAGTGGCGCTTTTCGTTGGGTGGCAGCAGGTTTTTTCGGCTTGATTCACGGCTTGGGATTTGGCGGATTCTTCCGCATGTTGAGCAGTGGAAGCGATCAGATTTGGCTTGATCTTCTGCCCTTTACCCTGGGCATTGAAGTTGGACAACTATTGGCGGTAACAGTTTTGTTGGTGTTGGGGAGTTTATTGGAAACCGCCTTTCGCATGAAGAGCCGAGATTGGACTTTGTTTGTCTCTGGTTTGGGCATGGGGATGGCGCTCTTGATGATGCTTGAGCGTTGGCCTGGCGGCTAAGGATTGCTGTAAGCCACAGACTTTATACTATTCTAATAAGGAGGCCCAAGGCGGATGACGGAAGGGCCAAAATGTTAAAAT
>CAZDPF010000113.1:0-3644 GCA_964507215.1 uncultured Chryseobacterium sp.
TCGATTCTCAAGAAGTTACTCGTCCGCCTTGCGGCGGCCTCGTGATCCAGTATGTTACTCGGCCAAGGCCCCGCGCTGCTTGGCAGCAGCGGCTGAAAGTTTTGGAAGCCCCGCCTCTCGAGCGAGCTCGGCGACAAGCCTTCCAAAACTTTCAAAAGCCTTCGGCTTTGCGGGGCCTTGGCCCTCGTGGGTGGTACTGGATTCGAACCGGCGACCTCTACCGTGTCAAGGTAACGCTCTAAACCAACTGAGCTAACCACCCGCTTTTCATTGTCCGAAAATACAATGCATCAACACTTCGTCAATAAAGGCGAAAACGACCCACATTTCCTGCTGCATCACGCACTTCTATCAGCAACATTCCAAAGTTTCTCCATGTTTCCGCAAGGGTAATACAGTGCCCACCTGCAATGGCTTCTTCTTGTTGCAACAGCCTACCATGTAAATCCCAAAGCCGATAACGCCATTCGTTCTGTTGGTTGTTGCAAATGCGCCAAGCTTCCGAATGTCGTTCTATTTTCCACGGTTCACTAGGCATCCATTGCTCGTTCCCCAATGTTGAAACGCTATCTACATAGGCCATTAGCCGCTGCACCCACAAGCCATACTGCCTCCCCGAAGGATGCAATTGATCAGTGGCCACTAAGGTGGGATCGGTCAAACCTTGCCTGCTGATATCCGTAATATTGAAATAGGCAATGCCGAGGCTGTCGCAAACATCGCGCTTGATGGTGTTGTAGACGTCAATTTGCTGACTAATCGCAAAAGGATTACCCTGCTGCCCAAAAGGGGTGTAGGCATAGTCTGGTATCGATAAAACGAATACACGCCCTGTTTGTCCGCCTACATAGCGCAATGCACTGTCAATTAGGGCTTCTAACTCAGGACGGTATTGCGCGAGAGGACGGTTTTGGTATTGATTGTTGACGCCAATCAACAGAGAAACCATATTGAACTGCTTTTGCGCTAACTGTTTTCCTGCGATGGCATTCAACAATTGATCGGTACGCCAACCCGTAGTGGCTATAATGGCCAATGTGTCTGTTGAATAGCCTCTGGCTTGCAGTGAATCCAATAGCTGTACCGGCCAACGGCTACTCGTGCTCACTCCTTGCCCGATGGTATATGAATCGCCCAAAGCCAAAAAACGCACAGGTGATTCTACCTGCCATTGGGCTGAGAGTTCCCCCATCCACAAGAACACCAACAAGCTAAAAATTATTCGCATCCTTCTAAAACCCCTGAAAAGGTAAGCAGTTCAATTCATGGCCATTTCTCGCTTCGGGCGAACCAAAAACGAAAGTATCGGCATCAAAAAACCCATCCCCATCAACACCCACCACAATCCCTGAAAGCTCATCCATCCGGCCAAGGCCAGAGCAATGGAAGGTGCCAAGATGTGGGTGAGTGAAAATCCCAATCCGAAAATGCCCATATAGCTCCCTCTATTGTTCTCATTGGAAAATTGGGTGGCCATGGTGGCCAGGAAGGGGAGGGCGGCAATTTCTGACAGACTCAACAATGCATAACTCAATACAAACCAGGTCATGCTCTTGCCAGGCAGGAGCGCTGCAAAGGCCAAGGCAGCCAGCAAGAAACCCAATAATACAGCTTTGCGCGAGCCCAGCTTTTTGGTGAGGGCATCTACCATGGGCATCTCCAATACAAACACCATGATGCCATTCAAAGCAAACAGCAAGCCGATGGTCTTTTCACTCAAACCGCCCTCGTCTTTCAGGTACAAAGGCAAGCTGTTGAAGAGCTGAAAAAAGCTGAAGGCATACACCATGCACACGCCAATGAAGCGAATAAAATCTAGGTCGCGAATCACCAAGATCATGCGTTTCAGTTCATCGCCTTTGTTGCCCTTAGCAGGTCTTGCTTCGCGTTGATGGAAATAACGGTAGAACACGCTCGATGCAATCAAGCAGGTCAATCCATCAAACCAAAAGATGTACTGGTAATTGATCGCTGCCAGCAATCCGCCAATGGCCGGTCCTACGGAAAAGCCCAAGTTGATGGCCATGCGATTCAGGCTAATGGCGCGGGTGATGTTCTCGGGTTTGGCATAGCTGGCTACGGCGGCAATATTGGCCGGACGAAGGCTTTCGGTAATGGTAGAAACCACTGCCATGGCCAAGGCAAGTACCCAAAATCCCGATAGAAAGGAGAATAGAAAAAGTCCTATGCCTCCAAAAAACAGGCTGTAGAACTGCACCCGGAAAGCACCGAGTCTGTCAGTCAACACACCGCCTATAATGGAGCCCAAGGCGGACCCTACGCCAAACATGGCCAGAATAATTCCTACTTCTGAGAGGCTGAAACCTTGTGCTTCTTTGAGGTACAGTCCCATAAAGGGCAGCACCATGCTACCACTTCTATTGATCAGAATGGTGAGTGCCAACATCCACGCCGCCGGAGAAAGTCCGCGGTAGCTGTCGAGGTAGTGGTTCCAGAGTTTTTTCACGCGCTACATGCTTCGCCCTTCAAAGGACGAATAAAGCACGCATCGGAATGATAAGAAATGATTATCCGTTCATAGAGACCAAGAACTCTGAATTGCTTCGGGTATCGCGCATGCGGTCTACCAAGAATTCCATGGCTTCTACAGAATTCATGTCGCTCAGATGCCTGCGTAAGATCCACATTCTTTGCAGAATGTCTTTGCTCAACAAGAGGTCTTCTCTGCGCGTTCCGCTGCTCAATAGGTCAATGGCCGGCCATATTCTGCGGTTGGCAATCTTCCGATCGAGCTGCATCTCCATATTGCCCGTGCCCTTGAATTCTTCAAAGATCACTTCGTCCATCTTTGAGCCAGTATCAATCAAAGCGGTGGCGAGAATGGTGAGCGACCCGCCATTTTCAATTTTCCGAGCGGCGCCAAAGAAGCGCTTGGGCTTGTGCAAGGCGTTGGCGTCTACACCGCCTGAAAGCACCTTGCCCGAGGCTGGGGAAACCGTATTGTAAGCCCGTGCCAAACGGGTGATAGAGTCAAGAAGGATCACTACATCATGTCCGCACTCCACCATGCGCTTGGCTTTGTCCAACACAATATTGGCCACTTTCACATGCCGGTCAGCAGGTTCGTCAAAGGTGGAGGCAATTACTTCGGCACGCACACTGCGCACCATGTCGGTAACTTCTTCCGGACGTTCGTCGATGAGCAATATGATGAGATAAACCTCTGGGTGATTGGCTGCAATGGCGTTGGCTACTTCCTTGAGCAGAGTGGTCTTACCGGTTTTTGGTTGCGCCACAATCATGCCTCTCTGCCCTTTTCCAATAGGAGAAAAGAGATCAATCACTCGGGTAGATAGCGTGCTTTCTTTGTCGGTGATATTGAATTTCTCTTCGGGGAAGAGGGGCGTTAAATGTTCAAAGGCCACTCGGTCACGCACATAATCGGGTTCGCGACCGTTGATCTGTACAATTTTGACAAGTGGGAAGTATTTTTCGCCTTCGCGGGGTGGTCGAACATAGCCTTTAACGGTATCGCCACTTTTGAGTCCCCAGCTTTTAATCTGGTTCTGCGAAAGATAGATATCGTCTGGGGAGTTGAGATAATTATAATCGGAAGAGCGGAGGAAACCATAGCCATCCGGCATAATTTCTAAAACGCCTTCACTTTCTACAGCGCCTACCAA
>CAZDPF010000113.1:3744-7613 GCA_964507215.1 uncultured Chryseobacterium sp.
TCTTCTGTGGCTTCTTGGGCCGGCGGGGTCACTTCTACAGCAGCCACTTCGGCAGCCGGACTATCTTCTATAACAGCTTCTTCTTTTTGGGGTGCTTGTGGAAAGGGAATTTCAGTTTCACGCGCAGAAGGAGCGGCTTTTGATTGGGGAGGAGTTTCTTCTTCACCGCTGCTCATGATGTGGTCTATGAGCTCTTGCTTGCGCATGTAGCGGTACTTGGGAATGTTCAGTTGTTCTGCAATGGCTTGCAGTTCAGGGAGCTTTTTGCCCTGAAGACTATCAAGATCAGACATCTCGAGCGACAATATGGATAGATGATGTGTTCAGGAAATTCATTGGGAGCCCATGATAGAAATTCAGTAGCTCCTCGTTGTGGCAATAATACAACTTTCGTTGAACAGACCAAGAGGAATTACCTTCGTCGCAAATTTGAACACGTTCATGATCCAACGCATCCAATCGCTCTACCTGCTTCTAGTAGTTCTGCTGTTGGCAGCTGCCTATGCTTTCCCGCAAATAAGTGTACAACCAAAGGCCTTGACTTTGGCTGAACTGCCTTGGTCTGTTTTTCCTCTCGGATTGCTGATTGGCATGTCGGCCGCCAATATCTTCAATTATAAAAAACGGCCTTTGCAAATGGCGCTGGGGCGCATCAGCATTGTTCTTGGTTTTCTCACCTTCGCCTACTTCGCCTATGGGCATTTCGGACATGGCGGTCAGGTGCCTGGCTATGCCTTGGTAGCCCCATTGTTGGCGGTGGTCTTCACTTCTTTGGCCAACAAAGCCATACGCAAAGACGAAGAATTGGTGCAAAGCGCCAATCGCTTTCGCTAGTGGCGTGGCATCAGTTCAATGGCTTCTAGCTGTTGAATTGCACCTGCTTCAATCTCAAAACGCAACACCGTGCGCTGTTTGTGAAATCCGTGCACACCAGCAGCCCCGGGATTCATATGTAAAAGGTTGTGCTTCTGGTCACGCATCACTTTTAGAATATGCGAGTGGCCACAAATAAAGAGGTCGCATGGATGGCTGCGCAAGTACTCCGTAACTCCTCTGGCATAGCGAGGAGGATAGCCTCCAATATGACGCATATGCACCCGAAGCCCTTCCACTGAAAAAGTGAGTACCTCCGGCAGCATCATTCTCACTTCTTGGTCGTCAATATTGCCATAAACGCCGCGCAAAGGCTTCACGGCCATGAGGGTATCCAAGACCTTGGCATGGCCAACATCACCCGCATGCCAGACTTCATCGGCTTGTTGTACGTACTCCATCAATTGTTCATCGAGGTACGAATGTGTATCAGACATCAGCAAGACCTTCTTCATCTCCCGTACTTTTGCGCCTTCATTTATGGTGGAAGATCGCTATTTCCTTCGCTTGCAATACCACGGTGCTGCTTTTCATGGTTGGCAAAAACAACCCAACGCATTGGCGGTGCAAGCAGTTTTGGAAAAAGCCCTTTCTACGCTGCTCGGTAAACCCACCGAAGTAATTGGTGCCGGACGAACCGATACAGGCGTGCACGCCGCAGAAATGTTTGCCCATTTTGATGCGCCGGCTGGCCTCGATCTCGAGCAAATGACTTTTCGATTAAATGCCTTTCTCCCCGAATCTATTGCCATTTTAGCCGTGCACCCTGTGGTAAAAGAGGCCCATGCGCGTTTCAGTGCCTTGGCCCGCACTTATGAATACCATATTCATTGGCGGAAAGATGTTTTCTTGAACGATCGTAGCTGGTATGTGCGCCAACGTCCTGATTTGGAAGCGCTACAAGCGGCCGCTTCCCTCATGCTCCAATTTGATGAATTCAGTGCCTTTGCCCGCTCCAACGATGCCGCTGCGCACCATCGCTGCGATTTAATGCAGTCAGTGTGGGAACATCAAAATGACCGTTCTTTGTACCGCGTTAAGGCCAACAGGTTTCTGCGCAATATGGTGAGGGCCATGGTGGGAACGATGATGGAATTGGGAAGAGGCAAAATGTCATTGGAACAATTGTCTGCCATTATCGCAAGTGGAGATCGAAAGCAAGCGGGTGAATCGGCCCCACCTCAAGGACTTTTTCTTACCCGGGTAGAATATCCCGAAGCAATATTCTCATGTCAGACGTAAGCGGAAAAGCATTTGATCTCAAGCTGTTAGGAAGGGTGATGCGCTATGTGCGTCCCTATAAAAGCTTGTTCTATGGCGGTATTTTCCTCACCATCCTCCTCGGAGCTGTAGGCACTTCTCGTCCCATTCTCATCAAATACACCATTGATCAGTTTGTAGTGACCCCTGATCCGCATGGATTGCTCATGTATTCGCTGCTCATGCTGGCCTTGTTGTTTGTAGAATCAGGTTTGCAGTTTGCTTTTATCTATGCGGCCAATTACCTCGGGCAGAGCGTGATTAGAGACATTCGCATACAGCTTTATCGTCATCTTATTCGCTTCCGACTCTCGTTTTTTGACCGCACGCCCATCGGTACTTTGGTCACTCGCGCGGTGTCTGATATTGAAACCATTGCCAATATATTCTCTGAAGGATTGCTGGTCATTTTTGGCGATCTGTTCAAAATTGCGGTCATGATTGTGGCCATGTTTTGGTTCTTCAGCTGGGAGTTGGTGCTGATTAGTTTAAGTGTGGTGCCCTTGTTGTATTTCGCTACGCGCTGGTTTCAGCGGAGCATCAAAGTCACCTTTCAAGATGTTCGCAATCAAGTAGCTCGGCTCAATGCGTTTGTACAAGAGCATTTAAGTGGCATGTTGGTGGTGCAGGCTTTCCATCGGGAGAAGGCAGAGTTGGAAAAGTTCAAAGAGATCAACAAGGCCCATATGGATGCCAACATCAAATCCATTTGGTACTTCTCCATTTTCCTCCCCATCATTGAGGTGTTGAGTGCAGTGAGTATTGGTTTGGTGGTGTGGTATGGAGGATGGCAATCGGCCACAGGAGGCACTGTTACTTTTGGTGATCTGACCGCCATCCTCATCTTTATCAATATGCTGTTTCGTCCGCTCCGGCAACTGGCTGATCGCTTCAACACCTTGCAGATGGGCATGGTAGCTTCTGAACGGGTACTCAAGCTGCTCGATAGCAATGAGCGCATAGAGAACAAAGGCGATCATCGTCCACAGGGTCGTATCAAAGGCGAGATTGAATTGCAAAATGTATGGTTTGCCTACCAGGATGAAGATTGGGTGTTGAAAGGAGTTGATTTGAAGATTGCTCCAGGAGAGACCTTGGCCATAGTGGGCGCCACAGGGGCCGGAAAGTCTACCATCATCAATTTGATCAACCGGTTTTATGATATTCAGAAAGGGCATATCAAGGTAGATGGGGTGGAGGTGAAAGCGTATGAGTTGGAGGCCTTGCGCAGTCAGCTCGCCATTGTTTTGCAAGATGTTTTTCTCTTCTCTGATACCATGGAGAAGAACATCACTTTGGGCGATCCTATTCCCCGGGAGGCCTTGAACGAAGCCGCTAAGCTGATTGGCGTAAATGAGATTATTGACGAGCTTCCGGGTGGTTGGGACTACAATGTGCGCGAACGCGGAGGTACATTATCTGCAGGGCAGAGACAACTGATTGCCTTCTTGCGCGCTTATGTGCATAAACCTTCGGTACTCATTCTCGATGAGGCCACCTCCTCCATCGATACCCATTCAGAGCAGTTGATTCAAGAGGCTACAGAAAAAATCACAAGAGGAAGAACTTCTATCATTATCGCGCATCGCCTGGCCACCATACGCAGTGCAGATCGCATTGTGGTGATGGACAAGGGCAAGGTGGTAGAGATCGGTCAGCACGATGAGCTGCTTGCTTTGGGAGGTGCTTATGCGCGTTTGTATGAGATGCAGTTTGCTGCAGCTGAAGAGCTTTAA
>CAZDPF010000114.1:0-7611 GCA_964507215.1 uncultured Chryseobacterium sp.
CCACGGATGGATAAACCAAGAACACCATAAGCGCCAAACCGATAATCACCGTAAGCGCATACCATCCCAAGGCTTGAATAACTTCAGAGAGCGCAGCAGGGTCATCACCAGCAATTTCGGCCATTTTTCCGGCCATTAAGGCAAAGACAAATACCGGTGCTCCTTTCATCACCAAGTCTACCATCTTCAAAAAAACCTCATTGCCAGAATCGCAGAATTGAATCATTCCTTCTACTTTTTCTCGCGGGAGGGTGATGATGGTGATGCCGAAAAAGAGGGCGAAAAAAATGACCTGAAGCATCAGGCTATCATTGAAGCTGAGGAAGATATTGGACGGCACCATGTCTACCAAGAACTGTAGCGGACCTTCTTCTTCTGTTTGGCGCGCAGAGGCCACCTTACTTTGGGCATTTTCATTGCTTGAAACGGCGGCCAATTGGCTGTTGGCTTGGTCGATGTACTTACTGTATTCAGGATTCCCAAGAAAATTTCGATCGTCTAGTGCTTCTACTTTCGGTTCAGAAGCTACCCAGAGTTCGTAGCTAATCCGATTGGCGATACGCTGTTCTTGGTGGATGCGCGCACCGGGTTTCAAGAGATTCACCAAACCGAGTCCTAGGCTGATGGCGAATGTGGTGGTGATGAGATACAGCACCAAGGTTTTCAGTCCCATTCTGCCCAAGGTGCTGGTATCATTGAGTGATACGATGCCCATGATAATGGAAAACAACACCAGCGGGATGGCGATGAGTTTGAGCAGGTTGATAAAAATGGTTCCGAAAGGAGCGATGTAATCGAGGGTAAACTGTGTGCCTCCCCAAAAGGAGGCTCCGATGGCCCAAGCGGTGCCGAGCAGAAGACCGATGATGATTTTCCAGTGGAGGGGTAGCGACTTCATAATTGGTCTGTTCGAGACATGAGGTAGAGGTCGGCGAGGGTGAAAGCTACCAAAGCCTCTACAATGGGCACAGCGCGGGGCACCACGCAGGGGTCATGCCTTCCTTTGGCCGCCAGGGTAAGCTGCTGTCCGGAAGTATCAATAGTTTGTTGTTCTCGGGAAATGGTGGCGGTAGGTTTGAAAGCCACGCGTAGGTTGATAGGCATGCCGGTGCTGATACCGCCGAGGCTGCCTCCGGCGTGGTTGCTCAGGGGCAATCCGTTTTTGTCATAGGCGTCGTTGTGGGCAGATCCGCGCATGGCCGCGGCTTGAAATCCGCTGCCTATTTCCACTCCTTTCACTGCGTTGAGGCTAAAGAGGGCGGCGCCGAGGCGCGCCGGTAGTTTTTCAAACACCGGCGCGCCTAAGCCGGCAGGCGGCGCTGTGACCACACAGCGCACGGCGCCGCCCACCGAGTCTCCCTCTTGGCGAACCCGCTCAATCAGGGCTTCCATCTCTGCAGCAACTTCTGCGTCCGGACAACGAACAGCAGACGCGTCAATCGCTTCTACTGAGAAATCGCGCGGACTACCAGTCCAGCGCACTTCCCCCACCTGATCTACCCAAGCGGCGATCCGCACCTCCTTGGGCAACAACTGCCGGGCAATACTTCCCGCCATCACCCAATTCACGGTTTCTCGCGCCGAACTGCGTCCACCACCTCGGTGATCGCGAAGGCCGTATTTATCGAGATAGGTTTTGTCTGCATGAGAAGGGCGAATGACTTCCTTCAGCGCATCATAATCATTAGACCGTTGATCTTTATTGCGAAAAACAAATCCAATAGGTGCACCGGTTGTAACGCCTTCCATCAGACCACTGAGCAATTCAAAAGCATCCGCTTCGTCTCTGCTGCTGCTGAGTTTCGATTGACCCGGTTTTCTCCTCTGCAACTGCTGTCGGATGAGGTCGAGGTCTAAACGCAAGCCCGCAGGCACTCCGTCTAGTATACCCCCCAATGCCAAACCGTGAGATTCCCCAAAAGTGGTCAATCGCAATAAAGAGCCAAGCGAGTTGGATGCCATAGGCGCAAATATAATCTGCACCTCTCCTAGACCATGCCTTTCAAAATGGGTGCGCAGAAAAGCGCTATCCAACAGAAAGGACATAAAGCTTAGTTAGAAAATTATTGACGCTTTGATGCGAAGCCTGCAGGGCCTTTGTAGCTTCGTGCCATGCGGAAACTCTTTACCCACATCAAAGGACTGGCAGGAGCGATGAACAGTGCACCCGCCAAACTCAGTGGAAAAGCCATGCGCGATTTCCCCGTGCTGGAGAATGCTTGGTTAATGGTAGATGGCGATAAATTTCACTCCTTCGGAACGATGGATGCCCTTCCACCTGAAATCGAATCGCGTGCGACAGAAGTGCACAGTCTCGAAGGACAATGGATTTTACCCGCTTTTGTAGACTCACATACCCATATTGTCTTTGCTAAAACACGTGAGGCGGAGTTCGAAGACCGAATCCATGGCCTCACTTATGAAGAGATAGCCGCTAGGGGAGGAGGAATTTTAAATTCTGCCGCGGTATTGCGCAACACCTCCGAGGAAGACCTCTTACAAACAGCCCTTAAGCGGCTCAGCTTCATGATGCAGCACGGAACAGGCGCTGTGGAAATCAAGAGTGGGTATGGCTTGAGCATTGAAGCCGAAATCAAAATGCTGCGGGTCATCAAAGAAATCAAAAGATTATCGCCCATTCCGGTAAAGGCCACTTTTCTAGGGGCCCATGCCATCCCAATGGAATACAAGACCAATCGCAACGAATATATCCGGCAGATCATCGAAGAAATGCTTCCGCAAATCGCCGAAGAAAACTTGGCTGACTTCATCGATGTATTCTGCGATCGCGGCTTTTTTACCCAAGCAGAAACAGAACAGATTTTAGCCGCTGGCGCTCAATTTGGATTGCTGCCTAAGATTCATGCCAACGAACTTGATTTCACTGGTGGAATACAAGCGGGTGTGAAGTACGGAGCGCTTTCCGTAGACCATTTAGAATGCACAGGAGAAGAGGAGATTGCAGTGCTCCTAGCATCTGATACCATGCCCACATTACTGCCTTCTACCGCTTTCTTTTTGGGAATGGAATATCCTCCGGCGAGAAAGATGATCGATTCGGGATTGCCTATCGCCCTCGCCAGTGATTTCAATCCGGGCAGCTCACCTTCTGGCAGTATGCCATTTGTATGGAGTTTGGCCTGTATTAAATTGAAAATGGATCCGGCCGAGGCCTTGGCAGCCGCTACCTTAAACAGCGCCTACGCGCTGGCTTTGAATACTGAACTGGGAAGCATAACGCCTGGTAAAAAAGCGAGCTTCATCATCACCCAATCGGCCGAGGCGCTGGCCTATTTCCCCTACGCATTTACAGACCGATGGATTCACTCGGTCTATGTGAACGGACAGCTTCAACAAGCTTGATTGTCGCACTTCAATATCACCCCAAAAACACATGAAAAAAATCCTGGAATGCGTACCCAACATTAGCGAGGGACGTGACACAAAGAAAATTGAGGCCATTGCGGCCGTAGTAGAGACCGTAGAAGGTGTTCGCCTACTCGACGTAGATCCCGGCAAGGCCACCAACCGCACGGTAATCACTTTTGCCGGAGATCCCGATGCCGTCATTGAAGCGGCCTTTCGCTTGGTGAAGAAAGCGGCTGAGCTCATTGATATGAGCAAACACAGCGGGGAACATCCCCGCATGGGCGCCACAGATGTTTGTCCACTCGTGCCAGTAGCCGGTATGGAAATGGAAGAAGTAGTGGCCTATGCGCGCAAACTAGGCCAAAGAATTGGCGAAGAGCTATCGATTCCCATCTACTTGTATGAAAATGCGGCCACTGAGCCCAAGCGCCGCAATTTGGCCAATTGCAGATCAGGGGAATATGAAGGCCTCGAGAACAAGTTTAAAGACGCTGCCTGGCAGCCTGATTTTGGCAGCACGGAAGCATCGGTTTTTAGGAAAACGGGGGCTACGGCCGTAGGGGCAAGAGACTTTTTGGTGGCCTACAACATCAATCTCAACACCACCAGTACGCGCAGAGCCAATGCCATCGCATTTGACATACGCGAACGAGGAAGAGTAATGCGCCAAGGCGATCCGCTCACAGGGCCCATCGTCACAGATGAAAAAGGAGAACCAGTACATATTCCCGGAAAACTCAAAGCAGTAAAGGGCATTGGTTGGTTCATAGAAGAATATGGTATTGCCCAAATCAGCTATAACCTCACCAATATCAACATCACCCCTATGCATATTGCGTTTGAGGAAACGGTGAAATCTGCTCAGGAGCGCGGACTGCGCGTGACGGGTTCAGAGTTGGTGGGATTGGTGCCTTTGCAAGCCATGCTAGACGCTGGGAAGTATTTCCTCCGCAAGCAAGAGCGCTCAACGGGTATTCCGGAAAAAGAAATTCTGAAAATTGCCATCAAGAGCTTAGGTCTTGATGAATTGGCGCCTTTCCATCCCGAAGATCGCATCATCGAATACAAACTCCGCGAAGGCACAAAAGATCCGCTTTTGGCCATGACCCTCCCGGCTTTTGCAGATGAAACGGCTTCCGAATCGCCTGCACCTGGGGGCGGCTCAATATCGGCTTATGTTGGTGCGCTCGGGGTCAGCCTCGGAACCATGGTAGCCAACTTGTCTGCCCACAAACGGGGCTGGGATGATCGCTGGGAAGAGTTCTCCGATTGGGCAGATAAGGGGATGGAGTTCCAACGCGCTCTATTGAAAATGGTAGACGAAGATACACGGGCGTTTAATCGGATCATGGAGGCTTTCGGGCTTCCTAAAAACAATGAAAGTGAAATGGCGCTGCGCAAACAGGCCATCGCCGATGCCACCCGCCATGCCATAGAAGTTCCGTTTCAGGTCATGCAATTGGCCTTGGGCAGCATGGAGGTGATGCGCATGATGGCCGAAATAGGCAATCCGAATTCAGTAACTGACGCTGCCGTTGGCGCTCTATGCGCTAGAACAGCAGTGGAAGGCGCTTTTTTGAATGTGCGTGTGAACTGCTCTGGCTTTGGAGACAAAGCCTTTGTAGAAGACAAACTTGCCGCAGGTAGTCAACTGCTCAACCAAGCGAAGGCCATTGAAGCAGAGGTGCTTCAAATCTGCGATTCCAAACTTTAAACGAGCACGGCCTGAAGGTCGTATTCGGTAGCAGATACTACTTCTACTTCGCAGAAATCGCCTATGCGTAGGTAGGTTTCTGTGGAGTGGATGTGTACTTCATTGTCTACATCCGGACTGTCGTATTCGGTCCGTCCGATGTACATGCCGTCTTCTTTCCGATCGATAAGCACCCGATATCTTCGCCCGATTTTCTCAGCATTCAACTCGGCAGAAATATCGCGTTGAATGTCCATGATAATGTTCACGCGCTCTTGCTTCACTTCTTCAGGAACATCATCTTCAAGCTGATACGCATGGGTGTTCTCTTCATGGCTGTAGGTAAAACAGCCCAATCGATCAAAGCGGGTGGCACGCACCCAATCGGCTAATACCTGAAAATCTTCTTCCGTTTCACCAGGATATCCCACAATTAATGTGGTGCGAATGGCCATTCCGGGTACTGTGCTGCGCATTTTCTGCAGCAAGGCATCAGTCTTGGCCTTGGTGGTGCCTCTGCGCATTGATTTGAGCACAGGGTCTGCGATATGCTGCAGCGGAATGTCGATGTAGTTGCAAATCTTGGGCTCCTCCCGAATTACCGTAAGTACATCTTCTGGAAAGCCGGTGGGGAATAGGTAGTGCAACCGTATCCACTCAATGCCTTCTACTTGCACCAAGGCGAGGAGCAGCTCTGCCAAATTGCGCTTTTTGTAGAGGTCCAGCCCATAGTACGTGAGGTCTTGCGCAATAAGAATAAGCTCCTTAACACCTTTGGCTGCCAGTTTTTTGGATTGCTCCACCAGTTCTTCAATAGGGGTAGAGCGATGGGCGCCACGCATTAAGGGAATGGCACAAAAAGAACAAGGACGATCGCAACCTTCAGAAATCTTGAGATAAGCGTAGTGTGCAGGCGTGGTGAGTAATCTTTCGCCAACAAGCTCATGTTGGTAGTTGGCGCCTAGGGTTTTGAGCAATCTTGGAAGATCACGCGTGCCAAACCATTGGTCGATGTCAGGAATTTCAGCCTGCAATTCAGGTTTGTAGCGCTCAGATAGACAGCCAGTGACATAGACTTTCTCCACCATACCACGCTGCTTTAAATCTGCATACTGCAAAATGGTATCAATAGATTCCTGTTTGGCATTGTCAATGAAACCACAGGTATTGATCACCACAATTTCGCCTCCTTCTTGCTCGTGCACCACCTCTTTGCCACTGGCGCGAAGCTGGCCCATGAGAATTTCAGAATCGTACAGGTTTTTAGAGCAGCCAAGGGTGACTACGTTGATCTTTTTGGGTCCGTTGTTTTTTGTGCGCATGGCAGTTAATTCAACAAAAAAGGCCTATCACTCCAAGGAATGATAGGCCCAAAAGGTTTCAATAAAACTTACTGGGCAGACTTTTCAGCTGCTACTTCAAACTCCAAGTCTGCTTGCACTTCACGGTGGAAGCGGATTTTAGCAGTGTAACGACCTAAGGTCTTGATATGACTGCCCGGAATTTGAATGAACTTCTTGTCGATCTGCACGCCATTCCGACCCAATTCAAGGGCCAAATCGGCGTTCGAAAGTGAACCGAAAAGCTTGTTGCCTTTACCCACTTTGGCCGTGAGTTGAATTTGCAAGCTCTTCATTTTCTCGGCGTGGGCTTTGGCATCAGCCACCAATTTGGCTTCTTTGTGCGCGCGCTGACGAATGTTTTCTGCCAACACTTTCCTGGCACTTTCAGTAGCCAAAATTCCCATTCCTTGTGGGATGAGGTAATTGCGGCCATAGCCATTTTTCACCGTAACGACGTCGTCTTTGAACCCGAGGTTCTCAACGTCCTGTTTGAGGATGATATCCATGGTCGCTACTTATTTCAGGTTATCAGTCACGTAAGGCATCAATGCGAGGTGACGTGCACGCTTGATGGCTTGAGAAAGTTTGCGTTGGTACTTCAAAGAAGTGCCAGTAAGACGACGTGGTAAAATGCGTCCTTGCTCGTTCACAAACTTCACCAAGAAGTCTGGGTCTTTGTAGTCGATATGCTTGATACCGGCTTTCTTGAAAAAGCAAAAACGCTCTTTGGTGCCAGTTTCAATGCTAATGGGCTGCAGATAGCGAATTTCGCTCTGCGATTGGCCTGAGGATGCTTGTAAATCGCTCATGATTAGGTCTTAGGCTTTGATTCTTTGCTTGCGCTTTTCAGCGTATTCCTTGGCATACTTGTCCAGAGCTATGGTGAGAAAACGCATGACGCGCTCATCACGCTTTAGTTCAATTTCCAGCGTGTTGATGCCATCGCCGGGCATGTTGAACTCCAACAGGGTATAAAACCCTGATTTCTTTTTCTGGATGGGGTAGGCCAGCTTGCGCAAGCCCCAGTTCTCGGTATGAACCACCTCGCCACCTTTGGCCTGGATGATCCCCTTGAACTTGTCCACCGTTTCCCCCACCTGCTCGGCAGATAGGACGGGATTTAGGATGAAAACGGTCTCGTACGTGTTCATTTAGGGTGTAACGTTTTGATTTTAATCCCCTTGCGTTTTTCAAAGGGACGGCAAA
>CAZDPF010000115.1:0-4925 GCA_964507215.1 uncultured Chryseobacterium sp.
AAAATCTCCGATAGCGTATAGGGGAAGAAGTCAGCAATGTTCTCTGAAGCATAACAAATGCGCAAATCTTCAAATGCACAGGCCAAGAGCGCGCCACCTTCCTGAATAAAGCCTGGCGTTTCAATGGGCTCATTGTTACACTCCTCTAGCGCGCGTTGCTCTAGCGCTTCCAGATGGGAGGCTGGGGCATCGCTGCGCTGGTTCATGAATACTGGTTTAGGGTGGTTCTCTTACAAAGGTGGTTTAAAACAGCCACTAGAAACAAGACAATGGTCAGGCTTTGCGGCCAAATGCCCTTTTTTACGAATAGGGAAGATGGTTTTATCGAAGCAGTTCGGCCATTTCAGACAAGATCATGGCGGTGGCTCCCCAAATGATTTCGTCTTTCCAGCGATAGGCCGGTACTTCCAATGTTCCCCTACTTGTTTGCACTTTGAGCTCGCTGAAAATTTCGGGCTTCAGCAGGTCAGTCAACGGCAGTTCAATGATTTCGTCTACCTCACTGGCCTGCAAGATATAGTGGGGTGTTTGTGCGGTATGGGCCAAAAAGGGAACTACTTCAAATCCACTGGGAGGAATGTAGAGCCGGGTCAATTCAACCGCTTGTTGGGGAAGGTGTTGGGCGATGCCTACTTCTTCCTCAGCTTCGCGAAGGGCGGTGTGCAGAAGGTTGCGATCTTCTGCTTCTACTCGTCCCCCTGGGAAGGCACTTTGTCCGCCAAGAACCCCCGGCTACGAGGGTCTTCTGATCCAACAGGGGTGAATGCGCTGCTCTTTCGGATATAGCAAAGCCAGTACTGCAGCCACTTTTCGTTTTTCAGGAAAGGCTTTGCCTAGGTCAGGTCGCCTTTCCGGGGGCACCAATTGACGATGCGCTTCCAATCCCGGAAGGGGTTGTTGCAGGCGCTCGTTTAAAACAGTGAGAAACTCCTCCCAATGGGTGAAATCGCGCTCCATTAACCGAGCCAGCTGCGGAACATCCAGGCAGTTTTTTCTTGTTCGGCCATAAAACCGGTCAGCAGGTCTGCCGTACCATCATCTCCCAGTTCGGCGGCTTTGGCAATCAGGGGGCGCTCAATATCTATGAGCCCCAGGAGATTCTCTTGCACCAGTTGCACCGCCGGCTCATCTTGTTTGATGTTTTCTCCAATAGACAAACGGGCTTGACTCAAGTAGGCGGCAAAGGTGTGCGAAGGGGTTCCGTACAAAGTGAGAATGCGCTCTGCTACTTCGTCAATTTTCAGTTGGGTGTCATTGTACAACTCCTCAAACTTGGCGTGTAGCTGAAAGAAGTTTCTCCCGCGGATATTCCAATGGAGGCCACGAAGATTTTGATAATAAATCTGAAGATTGGCCAACAAGAGATCGAGTCCTTCTCGAAGTTCTTCACTGGCTTTGGGTTCGATTCCGATAGGATGGGTATTGGTCATGGGAATTGCTTTAAATTTCTGACTCCAAAAGTACGACGGCCAACAGGCCATTCCTATTGAGAAACTCGAATACCCATAGACCAAATCAATGACGCTTAGCCAACTTCAGTACGCCCTTGCAGTATTCAACCACCAGCATTTTGGAAAGGCGGCAGAGGCATGCCACGTTACCCAACCCACCCTCAGCATGCAGGTGCAAAAGCTGGAAGATGAATTGGGCGTGAGCCTCTTCCATCGCGAGAAACATCCGGTATTGCCCACCGAAGTAGGCCTCAGACTGCTCACGCAGGCGCAAAAGGTGATGGATGAGACACGGAAAATTGAGGACATGGTGCGCGAACTTCGCGGAAGCCTAACAGGTGATTTCCGCTTGGCCATCATCCCCACCTTGGCCCCAAGCCTCTTGTACCGCATCATCCCCAAGCTCAAGAAATCACTGCCAGAAGTGCGGTTTCATATTGTAGAAATGCAAACCGAACGCATTATTGAAGCCCTCGAGCGCCATGAGGTAGATGCGGGTTTGTTGGCCACTCCCCTCGGTGAAAGACAACTCAAAGAACAGGTGTTGTTCTACGAGCCTTTTATGGCGTTTGTGCCTGAAGGTCACCGGCTCTCCGAAGAAGCCTTCATTCTGCACTCAGAACTCAAAATCGACGATCTGTTGCTGCTCACCGAAGGGCATTGCTTCCGCAATTCTGTATTGAAATTGTGCAAGGAGGCGGGCTCAACGTCTTTTTCTAAGCGGCAGATTGAGTTGGAAAGCGGAAACTTTGATGCGCTCTTGAAGCTGTCAAAGTTGGGCATGGGCATGACGTTGCTGCCTTATCTCACCGCTGCCGATTTGCCCAAGAGCGAACAGAAGCACCTCAAGCCCCTTGACCACCCAGTGCCCACACGCGAGATCAGCTTGGTGTACCATCAAACCCAAGTGCGCAAGAAACTGACAGACAAAATTGCCGAAGTGGTCAAAGCAGCCGTTCCTGATCGCCTGCTCAATGAAAAGAACAAAGTCATCAGTCCGTTTTAAACAATTCTGCACTGCCGACTGTTTTTCAATGCATGTCGGAAAATTCCCCCCTTCCGCTCTTTCCGTTGCACCTCTTTTTACTGCCCGGTGAAAAGACGCAGTTGCACATTTTTGAAGACCGCTACAAAACCTTGGTGAACGATTGTATGGAAGGAACCAATTCCTTTGGTTTGGCCTGCAATGCAAGAGAAAACACCTTTAATTTGGGTAGCTTGGTACGCATTTCCAAGGTGCTCAAACGCTACCCAGGAGGTGAGTCTGATATTGAGATTGTGTGCTACGGCCTCTTTCGATTGAAGAAGTTCTTTTACCGTTTAGAAGAGGCACCTTACCCAGGCGGCTATGTGGAAATCTACCGTAATCCTTTGTTTGAAAAACCTATTGCGGCCCCCTCGGCAGCGGTTCAGCGACAGGCATCTTTATTGGATGTAGCCATCGGCCTTCAGTTGGATGTAGCCGATAAACTGCGCTTTGCGCGTATTCAGGATGGACGTAAGCAACAGCATTTTGTTGAAAGCCGTAAGCGTTTGATGGCTTTGTTGCTAGAGCAAGAGCGCGCGCGCTACGAAGACCTGCTCTATTTGAATTAATGGGCACTCAATGTGCCATTCGCGCAAAAGTCTTCTTAATTCTTCCAGGCGGCTACCTTGAGATGCAAGGTGTCTTTTAAGCCAAACACCCACTCGCGGTTGTCGATGTCTTGCAAGCCACTGTCTTTGCATTCAACTGTTTCCCAACTTCCTCTGGTGATCTTAAAAAACATACGCTCTCCTTGGCGAGGAAAAGTGAGCATATAGCGATCTTCTCCTTCGGGAATGGAGAAGCGATAGCCCGCTGCTGCAGGATCCCAATTGTTCAGATTGGAAGCGAGATACAAAGGTTCACCGGAAGTAAAGGGCGGCAACTGATCAATCACAACAGTGAGATTGGGCGACTGGTGAATGACCTCGTCATTCCACTGTTCTACCGTGAGGAACAAACTGTCTGGTGAAATAGAGCGCAATTCGCGATTGGGCATGGCACATCCATCAGCTGCTACCTCCACCTTGCTCCAATCGCCACGATTGATTTTGTATTCAATGGTTTCTTCTCGTCGGGGAAGTCGTCCGTGGTACAAGCTGTCATTCAATGGTTTCAATCGATAGATCGGGTCAAAAAGCTTCCAGTCGTTGTGGGAGCCACAGAGGTAGAGGTCGTCATTCCATCGCAGTGGATTGCGCACATGTACCACCACATCCACATAATCACATATGGCGGCACTGCGGTCTTTCCAACTCACCACATTGAAACCAACTTCACCATCGCGATTCACCTTGATCTTTCGATTGGGTATGTCTTTCCCACAGCTGTCTGCCTCCACCGTGAGCCAACTTCCACGGGTCACTTTGCACTCTACTACCCCGGCCATCATGGGAAGTTTCACGCCCAAGCGACCATCGTTCAGATTGAAAAAGCGATAGCGCTCATCGTCTTCCTGCCAGTTGTTAAAAGTGCCCGTCAGATAGAGCGGTTCATTGGGAGGCGTGCCTTCGGGTAGGTTTTCCAGCACCACCATCACATCATTGCAGCTGCTCAGCAAGAGCGCCACCATCAAAGCTTTTATGGAAAGAAGAAAGAAGTGTTTCATCGGTCCATCCACGCTATAAATTCAGCAGATCTCCCTCGGCTTACCAGCACACGGTCTTTGGCTTCGGGTTGCAATACCAGCATCCATTGTGAGCTTCCATAGCGCTCCATGCGTTGAATGGCCTCTACCTGCACGATCATTTGCCGATTGATGCGAAAAAAGAATTCCGGATCGAGTAAATCTTCTAGTTGGTCTAAGCTGTGCTCTACCGCCAGGCGTTGCTCTTTGGTCACCAACCAAGTGATCTGATCTTCGGTGCAGAAATAGGCAATATCTGCCGTGTTTACCCGAATGACCTTGTGGCCTACTCGTCCAAGAAAGCGCTTTTTGTACTCTGGCAAGGTCTTTTGCAGCACTTGCCGGGCGAGATCGCGGTATTCGTCAGAAAGCTTGCCGTCATGCACCACAAAAGCGGTTTCAAACTTGTCTAGCGCCTGCTGCAACTGATCGGGCTCTATGGGTTTGAGCAAATAATCTACCGAAAGCAGCTTAAAAGCCTTGAGGGTGAACTGATCGTAAGCCGTGGTGAAGATCACTGGGAGGTTCACTTCCACCTGATCAAAGATTTCAAAGCTGAGGCCGTCTGCCAGTTGAATGTCAAAGAAGAGCAGATCGAGCGCCGGTTTTGTGCGCAAGAATTCAACAGCGGCTTTCACTGAGTCTAACTCTGCCACCACCTCAATATGCTGTTCGCAACGGGCCAACAACCGAAGGAGCTCCTTGCGGGCGTAGGGTTCGTCTTCTACTAGTAGGGCTTTGATCATCTTGTAGTTATCAAAGGTAGGCGAACCGTAAAGGTTTCATTATTCTCTATCACCTCCATGGGTTTGGTGGTGACATG
>CAZDPF010000115.1:5025-7592 GCA_964507215.1 uncultured Chryseobacterium sp.
ACTTCCACACTGCCTTCAAAACGCACGTGAATAAGCGCAATGTAGTCGTTGGCTATGCGCAGCTCATCGTCTAGGGGAATCAAATCTTTGTCGCGCGCTTCCAGGATATGCCGGTACACACCTGATATTTTTCGAAGGAAAGAAGAGGCCTTTTCCGGATCCTCATGAATGAGGCCAGAGAGGGTATTGAGGCTGTTGAAGAGAAAGTGCGGATTGATTTGCGACTTCAAGGTGTCTAAGCGGGTTTGCACATTTTCTTTTTGAAAGCGCTCGCTATCGGCCAGTGAGTCGCGCCATTTGCGCAAGAGTTCAGTACCAATGTCTACTACCACATAGCTTCCAATCATCAAGGCCGCCACGGCCCATTTGAGCTGGTATCCTACGGCAGTAATGAAGGCTACGTTCTCGCTCCACATCAGGTCGCTCCACTCCCATGCGATGAGTAAGATTCCCGCGGCAATGGTGAGCGGAAAGAAATGTCGGGTAAAGCGAGACAGCAGCTCGTAATCGGTTTGCTCTGAAGGCAACTGGCGTTTTACACCTGCATCGATGAGAATGAGCAAAAGAATGAGCATCCAGTGGTGGATGCCCAACCCGATGTTGTTCGGAATTTCGAGAAGGAGTTGCGAAATGGAAACCAGGCCAAAGAACACCCAGAGTGTTACGAAGGCCCAGACTGCTTTAATCAGCAAGTTTTTCCAATTCCATCCCATCAAAGGCGAAGGTAATGCCTGTCTGATCAGGAGCGTGCTTCTCGCACAATGGTCATGTGCCATACGCGCACATTATTGCTCCAAATTTCTAAGCGATAGGTGTCTGGCGTCAACATATCTGTGTTGAGCAATTGGCGCACCTTGGCATTGTCAGATAGTGATTCATAGTGCACCAGTTTGCCTCTGCTGTCGCGCACATGCAAGCTGAGCTGGGTGTTGAGCGGATTGTTGATGAGCAAGCTCATCTCATCGGCATTGTTTCCTAAGGCCAGTGAGGTGGTCACCAAATGATGATCGCCTTCATTGGCATTGGCTGTGATGGCATGGGCAAAGCGCTCTACCAAGATGTTGTCTACAAATACTTCAAACTGGTAGTTGCCGGCGGGCAGCGATTCCATCTGGAAAACACCTGAGAAATGCTCGTCGTTGTGGAAGTCTTTCTGGAAGACCAAGATGCCTTCGGCTGAACGCAACTTCACTTCCACCTCTTTCTCTAAGGGATTGTTGAAGCGGAAGGAAAGGCTGTGCGCGTCAGTGCTTTCAATTTCGGTGCTCAAAAGAGCGGCACGGGCATACGCAGGATCAGGTTCTCCGGCAGAGAGGGCAAGGGCGGCGGCGCTGAAAAGTGAGAAGAAAAGCGTTTTCATGGTTTGTGGGTTTTTATTGGGGTTTGGGTTTTTTCACAGGGCGAAAGTAGAGGGGGGTTGAAGGCTGCTGAAGCAGATTTACATGAACGCGGGACAGTGGCTGATGAGTGAGATTTCCAACGGATGAATGAAAAGACGAGCGATGAATCATTTTACTTACATTTGATTTTATGTGGCAATCACGCAATCACCGGGTGAATAATAATTGCACTTTCATTAATATGAAGGGGCAACCGGGCGGGTATTGCACCTATAGAAGAAGTTGATTTCTCATTCTCACTCAACCCAATGCAAGCCCCGCCCTGAAAAGCGGGGCTTTTTGTTATGAAGAAGAACGCACCCCAATGGATCGCTGGAAGGAAAGTCCTTCTGAGTCCAACAGACACCGAAAGCCACTCTACCACCTGGCAATTGATGCAGCTCATTGAAGATTTGGGCAAAGAAGGACTGAGCTGGGTAGAAGAGCATTTTGGTGGGTATGCCCGCAAAGAATTGGACTTACAAATGGCCAGTACGCCGGTTTGGGGCGATTGGCTGGAGTTGGAATGCCGATTCCAATGGTTAGACCGTAAGCACGGCCGATTAAAGGTGAACTCGTTTGTCAAGGAGGGCAAGAAAAGCGTGCGCAGGGCGCAGTTGGTCTATGAACTTCGTTTGGGTGGCATGTAAAAGCCCCTCGGAAAGAGGGGCCTTGAAAAGCGGGGTGTTTATTGAACCTCCACTGTTTTTTCGTCTATGAGTTCGCCATTGAGGTAGAGGGCGAAGACATAAGTACCTGGATTCAGGGCGTTGAGTTCGTAGCGACCGTTATAGCTGGCGCTGTCTTCTAGTTGGTGCTTGAGCATCAGTACACCGCCTTGTGTGCTCACTTTGAGTTGCAGCTCTTTTTGCAGCGGATTGTCGATTTGCAATTGCAAGGCAGCTGATTCTACCATTTCCATACGGCTGCTGATCAGATGACTTTGGGCGAGCTCTTTGTTGGGATTGCCGGCGAGGATAGCGAAGCTGAAGAGGAGAGCGGGAAGGAGAAGGAAGCGTTTCATGGTGCTGTTGTTTAGGTGTTTACTCTGTTTGATGGAGTAAAAGTATCAGCACCCATTGCCCGCCGCATTGCCCAAGCTGGTGGTTGGAACAGGGGGCAGGCTGAATGGCAAAAAAGCGGAGGTGAGTGGGAGGAGGAAGTGAGGAAGGGTTTTGGGAAAGATAA
>CAZDPF010000116.1:0-7575 GCA_964507215.1 uncultured Chryseobacterium sp.
CCAGCAGGGGGAGCAATAGATCGGTGAGAGCCGATCTTTTTATGAGGGAGTAAGTTTTGTATTCAGCAAATCTGAAACAGTGCCAGAGCAACAACAATTACTGAAATATTGGGTGCGTTCGCAGCATACGAGTGAGAGAAATGCTTTTAGGAAATTTGCTTCTGCGTAAAATCAATGAAGTATGCGCTTGTTAAATGCCGTTGACAATATTCCAGTTTAGAGCCGAAGAAAATAAAAAAGCCGTGTGATTTCGATTCACACGGCTTTAAAAGGCTATGCGTGATTTATTTGACCAACAATCTCAAAACCAAGCGATTGGATTGACTCTGTAAGTGTACCATATATACCCCAGCTTCCCATTGCTTGGTGGCAATAATTACTTCTTGTGTTCCATTGGGAATACGTGTTCTCCAAACTTCCTGTCCATTCATGGCATAAACCACCAAGTCTGAAGCTTCAACATTGGCTGAGGCAAACTCCAAATGAGTGATTCCTTCACTTGGATTTGGTCTGAGAACAACGTCATTTCCCCATACATTTTCTACTTCTGAAAGCCCTACCGCTATTGTCTCCTCTGCTGTGCAGCTGCCTTGGTTGATGGCCAAGCTAACCGTGTAGTTTCCAGAAGTGCCATAAGTATGAACCGGATTTTGAAGGGTAGAAGTATTGCCATCTCCAAAGTCCCAGAACCAACTGTTGGCAGAAATTGATTGGTCTTGGAAGGTATAGACCGTTCCAGCGTTGGTAAAAGTGAAGTCAGCAGTTCCGGGAGTTAATGTAAGCGTGTCGGCTTCACTCAGGCATTGCTTTTCTTGCACTTCTAGGTCATACAAATAGTAGTAATAGGCGTTTGGATTGGTGGTAGCTGATGAACTTGTGATGTCTATCAGGCCGGCAATGGAGTAGGGGTAATTGGCGCCACTGCTATTGCGGTACAGGGCATTATTGGTATTCGGAGATGCACCAATGTGATAATTACCCGGACCGGGAACTGATAAGTTAAGGGTCACTCTTTGTGGACCGTCTTGGAGCAGTACATTCTGTTGAGCTACTACCGAACCGCCAACAGGTGTGCTGCCATTTCCAGATCCTGTTGCTAATATGAACGTGCGAATTCCAGGGCCATCAGCATCTACCCATGCTGAAACAATCTCACAAGCTTGAGAAGCGGTAAAATTGAGAGCGCCATGAAAGCCAGTTCCATGATAGGTGCCTGCGCCGATACTGCTGTTGGCGGGTCCCACAAACTGCGCTGGCGGGGTTACATCACTTTGCACGTAGATGGTTTGAGACGAAGCAATAGCTGGCAATAACAAAGAATCCCCAGTTCCGAGTATTCCGTTCGGATCACTCCATTGAATTATCCCCTGACCGCTACCCACGAGCAGAACGGAATCTCCCAAACATGCTTGAATGTCAGTTACCAATGGTGCAGAGGGAAGATTAATGGTAACAGTCTGAACTGCGGAGTCTGATCCTACAGTATTGGATACTACCAACTTGACGATATATGTTCCAGCGGCCATATAGGTATGAGAAGGATTTTGAGAATTGCTCGTATTGCCATCGCCAAAATCCCAAAACCAATTCTGTGGCACATCAGTACTGTTATCAGTAAATACAAATTCGAGGTCGCAGTTTGAAACTGGATTTGATGAAAACGCGGCAGTGGGTGGAGCCGTAGGAATCATGCAAGAGGGCGGCAAGTCAAAGGCTTCAACTTGATCGAAGCGATTGCCTGAGCTTCCTTGATCTGCACTGAAACCTAGGCCTCTATTGGCAAATACATCCCATATTAAACACTGATGGATGCCCCCATATAAGGCTTGGTCAGCAGCGAGAATAGCATCTCTACCATCCACCATACCCGGATTACAAGGCTGAAGTTTGAGCGCCTCAATCACCAATTGCATGGCGATGTTATTTCCTCCAGTGCCATTGATCAAATCTGGATCATGGGTACCACCGTATTGATTGATCAAGGCCCAGTTCAAATCCCACAAAACCGTTGCGAATATGAATCCGATGCCATGAGGAACACTAATGGAAGCATTATTACTGGCACCATAGGTATACGAATTCACATTGAAGTTAGTAGAGTAGGGCGCCGGACGAATACCTACTCCGGTAGTTGATTGATTCACAGCGTAGGTGCCAATACCTCGAACATCGCTGCCTTGGTCACCGGGTTCCATGGTCAGCATCAGGCCAAACCAATCGCTCCAGCCCTCGCCCATCTGTTCCGCATTGTCTAAGCAGTTGCTATTGCTGGGCCCACCCGAAATTCGGATGGAGATTCCATGTCCGTACTCATGCGCAATAATTCCATTGTCGAAATCACCGTCAGGGGCAATTAAAGAGCCTGCGCTGCTAGATAAAGTGGCATTTACAGCACCATTCTGTAGTGCATTTTTAATGAGTGCGCCATCGGCCTGTGAAACCATTACAGACGGTATGTTCACGATGGCACTGAACCCGCCCATGGTAATTGGTGCTCCAGGAACATTATTGACAATAATGGCAGCTACAGCTCCTGCTGCCTGTGCTTCTTCTACCTTTAAAACAAATGAGCAATTGCCTCTGTCAATGAGGGCAATTTTTCCATTGATGGCAGCAGCATTGACTAAAGGCTCACAACCATCGTTTACGGGAGCTGTATTGTCAACCGCCAAAATCACATCAGCCGTCAATGGAGTGGCGGGAAGCCCAGGACCGAAAGAGGCTTCCCCAGTGATATAGGTACCAGAGATGCTGACAGGCGTATTTACTGTGAGCGCACTAGAGCTAGAAGAACTTCCCCATAAATACATCTGCATTCGCGGGTTGCTTCCATCAGGAGGAGTGGCAAAATTGGCATTGCTGGTTCCACCACCATCTTGGGCCTCAGCCAACACATAATCTCCGGCCAATCCCCCTCTTCCGTAATTGTTCTCTTGGAAGTTTCCAGCAGCTTCATCAAATCCATAGTGATACCAAATGTCATGCATCATATTGTTCATATAGAACAGGTTGGTGATGGCAGCGCTCTGATTGGCCAAGACGGAATTGCTCACAGAATAAGGAAAATCAAAAACCAAAGAAGAGGTGCCATCCGGACTGAATCCTGGGGTGTTGCTATTATTGGCATCTTCATAAGCGTAAACATTGTTGCCTCTGGTAATGGTGTATTCAGCACCATTGACGCCATTTACATCATGCCACCCAAAAGGAGATGCCGTGCTGTCTGAAGGATTGACTAGTAGACTGCGATTGCCGTGGTTAGGACTCTCAACCGGGAGAGGGAACACGCGATATTGAGCCGGCAACATGGGCAAAGGAGCTGCTGTCATTGCCTCAACTTCGGATGGCTTTGCACCGTGGGAAGTGTGCGCATGACCAAAATCGCAGTGAATCACCCAGTCGTTACGGTCCAGCAACGCACCTGTTGTTGCATCCAACCGAAGCGCCCACCAATGATGACCATCCTGCGTAAGAATGGAAATCTCCCAAGTAAGGGCTACCACATCCTCTACTAAGAGATATTTAAGAGTTGCAACTATTGGTTCTGCTGATATTTCAGGCAAGTTTGCCATCCACTTGTTTCCCGGTAAGGAAGGCTTCCAATCAATGGAAGAGATAGTCTTATTCTCAATATCCAGCGCTTCTAGGGCGTGTGACAAGGCATCAGACATTCCCAGCGTTGGTGCAGTTTGCTTGATCCTATTTGCCAACCGGGGAATCATACGGTTCCCGCGCAGCTTGAGTTCCTGCCCATTAAAAGTGGCATTCAATACGGCATTGTGAATGTCGAGCCCGTTGTATTGTTGCTGAATGTACCAGTGGGTTAGTCCACTCTTTTGGGAAAACACTTCATCTGCCAACCGGTATTGTTGGAAGTCTTCCGCTGAAAAGCCTTTTTCATCCACCAAGGTTTTGAAAATGGGCTGCAACAATTCGTTTTCGACTGGCGATTGAGCATAGGCTACCGACAGTGGGGTGTATAGCCAAAGGGCTAAGAGGAGTATCTTTTTCACTAAGCTGTTGATTGAAAGGAGCAAACTACGTTGAAATTCTGATGCCCGCTAAACTTTTTCGGTAGCGGTCAATGTTAAATGGTGTGATAGCCCATTTGCATCTTCTTTTTGAACCTTGTATACCACAAAAAGTTTAGCCCATCAACTTTGAACCAACAGAACAAGCTTTTCACACGCTTCAATTGTACTAACTTGCTGCCAAACCATTGAGCTTTATGAAGCCCCCATTTCATCTGCAGCGTTGGATTGAAGAAAATAGAGATCTGCTCAAACCGCCCGTAGGGAATAAGAATCTGTATCCTGAGGGAACAGATTATATAGTGATGATTGTTGGAGGACCGAACGCGAGAAAAGATTATCACTACAATGAAACGGAAGAGCTCTTCTATCAATTAGAAGGAGATATTCTTGTTAAAATTCAGCAAGACGGTCAAGCTCTTGAGGTGCCCATCAAAGAAGGAGAAATGTTTTTGCTTCCGGGTAAAACTCCCCATAGTCCCATCCGTTCAGAGGGTTCTGTTGGTTTGGTCATTGAGCGCATTCGAAAGCCGGAGCACCAAGACGGATTGCTCTGGTTCTGCGATGTGTGCAATCACCCTTTATATGAGACCTATTTTCATCTCACCAATATTGAAAAAGACTTTTTGCCTCGCTTCAGGCATTTTTACGGTTCTCAGGAACTTCGAACTTGCTCGAACTGTGGTCATGAAATGGAGTCTGATTCTCGATTTACCTAAACGTCATGTGTGCTACCCCCCATCGGCCACTGACCATAGACATACACACCCATATTCTTCCAGAAAATATTCCTGATTTCAGGAGGAGATTTGGTTATGGCGGTTTTATTCATCTAGATCATCATGCACCTTGCAGGGCGCGTATGATGATGGATGACAAGTTTTTTCGTGAGATTGAAGATAATTGCTGGGATGCCGAGGCGCGACTAAAGCAGTGCGGAGAGCATATGGTAGACGTACAAGTGTTGTCTACAGTGCCGGTGATGTTCTCTTATTGGGCCAAACCGAAAGACGCCTTGGAGGTGGCCATGTTTCTCAATGATCATATTGCGGATGTGGTGCATCGATATCCCAAGCGATTTGTGGGATTGGGAACCTTGCCCCTTCAAGATACGGACTTGGCTATTCAAGAATTGGAGCGTTGTAAGGCCATCGGATTGAAGGGGATAGAGATTGGGACCCATGTGAATGAGTGGAATTTAGATGCCCCAGAGCTTTTTGAAGTGTTTGCTGCTTGTGCAGCTTTAGACATGGTAGTCTTTGTTCATCCATGGGATATGATGGGCAAGGAGAAGATGGGCAAGTATTGGCTTCCTTGGTTGGTGGGCATGCCTGCTGAGAGCTCTCTGGCCATTTGCTCTTTGATCTTTGGGGGTGTATTTGAGCGCCTGCCGAATCTTCGCGTGGCTGTTGCGCATGGAGGAGGTTCGTTCCCTGCAACGCTGGGAAGAATTCAGCATGGCTTTGAGGTTCGACCAGATCTCTGTGCCATTGACAATCCCTTTCCACCTATAGATTATATCGGGAAGTTTTGGATTGATAGTTTGGTACATGATCAGGCCGCGCTTGACTATATTCTGAAATTGTTCGGTGCAGAACGAATTGCATTGGGCACTGATTACCCATTTCCATTAGGCGAGTTGTCTCCTGGAAGTCTTATTCGCCATTCAGGCTACTCGAATGACATCCAGAATCTATTGCTGGGAGGAGCGGCTCTGCAGTGGTTGGGGATGGATGAACAATTTTTCTTGTAAATTTTTCATTCACATTATCAATACGTTACGCTTATTTATTAACTTATAGTTATTTTAACTATTTGCTTATAGTAGAATTTACTTTATGTTTGAATTAAATCCAGAAACTCAAACAATCACTACCATGAGAAAGCTTTATGCACTCATGTTGACAGGGCTAGCGTCGCTAGGGCTGTCGGCACAAACATCGCCGTATTGCGGTACACAAGTGTACCATTTCGGCAACACAGCCGAGGTCCCCTCGTCTGTTTATCTGACCATCAGTAGCAATGGTCCAAATTCACTTTTCGTTGAAATCGAGTCTGCCGACGCAGATGCGGTTGATGATTTGATCGTTAACAGCTCTACTCCAGGTTGGACTCCTAGCGCCATCAATGGTTCTGTACCAGGTAAACTCAGCAGAACTATTACATGGGGTTCCGCACTTGCTACTGCTGACATCAACGTTTTGTGGAGTAAGGCTTCCTTCCCAGGAAACTGGATGCTCAACGCCACAGATATCACTGTCAATATTGCTGATACCTGCTCTGGTACCGCTCCTCCTCCAGCACCTGGTGGACAAGTGACTTTGAGTGTGGATATGAGCAACTACGGTGGTACTTACACCGGAGTTTTCGTGAATGGAACCTTCAATCAATGGTGTGGGTCTTGCAACCCCATGACAGACATGGGCAACGGTATTTGGGAAGTTTCGCTTCCGCTTGCTGTTGATTCAATTGATTATAAGTTCACCCTTGATGGATGGACTGGCCAAGAAAACTTCAGCGGTGGAGAGTCTTGTACCAAAACCAAAGGAGGTTTTACCAACCGTTATCTGCGTATTCTGGGCGATACCACCGTATCTACTGTATGCTGGGAATCTTGCGCAGCTTGTCCTGGTGGCCCGGCTCCAGTGGCTGGAAACATTCAGTTTAATGTGGATATGGATGAGTACAGCGGTTTGTACTCTAAAGTATACGTAAGTGGCACTTTCAACGGATGGTGTGGCAACTGTAACGAACTCACTGATATTGATGGTGATGGGGTATACTCAGGTACCGTAGCCAATATCGGTCCTGGCGCAATTGAATACAAGTTTACCCTTGACAACTGGGCTGGACAAGAGAACCTAACTCCTGGTTCAAGTTGTACTGTAACCAACAGTGGTTTTACCAATCGTTCTTACACCATCAATGGCAACGCACAGCTTCCAACAGTTTGTTGGGAATCTTGCAATGCTTGCGGATTTGTGTCTCCAACCAAAGACGTAACCTTCAGAGTGAATATGTCTGACTATGCAGGTAGTTTCACTACTGTATTCGTCAGTGGTAGTTTCAACAACTGGGCGCAGTGGGACAATCCTTTGACTGACATGGGCAACGGCATGTGGGAAACTACTTTGCCTTTGACCCAAGACTCTATTGAATACAAGTTCCAAATTGATGGCTGGGCCGGTCAAGAGAACTTCAACCCAGGTGCTTCTTGTACCAAGACCACCGGTGGCTTCACCAACCGTTTCTTGGTGATCAATAGCGATACCACTTTGACTAACGTATGTTGGGGAAGCTGTTCAGAGTGCATGGGCATCCCCAGCTCTGTGAACGTAACCTTCAGAGTAGATATGCGTGGCTACAGCGGTTCTTGGACTACTGTTAACCTCAACGGTACCTTTAATGGCTGGTGTGGCTCTTGCTGGACCATGACTGATGCAGATGGAGACAGCATTTATGAGATCACGGAGCTTGTATCAACTTCAGGTATTGAGTACAAGTTCACCGTAGACGGATGGAATGACCAAGAATATCTGACTCC
>CAZDPF010000117.1:0-7474 GCA_964507215.1 uncultured Chryseobacterium sp.
ACAACTTGTTGTAATTGATGCTTTTGGTTGTTCAGATACTACGCAAGACAGCATTGCAGTTCACCCCAATCCAATTGCCCAAATAAGCCCAGGGCCAACCGTAGACTGTGCGCCGTTTATATTGGATAGTGCAGTGGTTTCATCCATTGTATATCCGGATGCCAATGACCAATATACATGGACCCTTTTTGAAGCAGATACTTCAACCATACTCCATACGTTCAACGGGCCCTTTGGTGTTCATGATACTATTACGGCAGATGGAGATACGGTCATCGTTCGCTTGATTACCAGTAATGTACATGGCTGTGCAGAAGACACGGTGTACCAGTTGTTCTACACCATTGAGAATCCTGTTCCGGGTTTTGTAATGAGCACCGATACTGGCTGTCACCCATTGACGGTACAGCTAACCGATACTTCAACTAGTGGAGTGTCGCATAGCTGGTACTTGGATGGAATGCTGTTTTCTACCCAGCAGCAACCAACGCTCAATTTGATCAATGCATCCCACGACCGAGATACGAGTTATAGCTTGAAGCTGGTTATCAGGGCGGGGAGCTCGGGCTGCGAAGACAGTACAGAACAGCAGATCGTTGTGCAACCCCAACCGCAGGCGATTTTCCAGATGACGGCCGCCACTTGTCCAGGCGATACGCTGAGTTTAATGAATCAGAGTGTGGTGAAAGGTGCTGGGGAGTATCGCTGGCGTGCGAGTTCGGGTTTTGTGAGTTTTTCGGATAGCACAGCGCCATCAACGGATCTGTACATCCCCGATTTAAAAACAGGAGCGGACTCCGTTTTCAGCATTACCCTGCGGGTAACCTCCACAGATGGTTGTGTAGATGACACCACCATGGATGTGACCGTCTTCAGTAGGCCCGTAGCGCGTTTCCTCTTGCCTTCGGATAGCTGTTCTCCTTTGAGTTTGCAGCCACTTGACTCTTCCTTCAGTGCTGACGGCAGTGGGTTAAGCTACACTTGGCGCATTAACCCAGGGGTGAGTACCAATGGTTCAACGAGTGCGAGTCCACAGTTTGAGTTGCCTGTAAGTACAAGTGATTCGGTTCGCTACCGTATTGTTTTGGAGGTGATAGATGGACGCGGCTGTATAGACAGCATTGCCCGCTTTTTCACTGTATTCGCAAAGCCAACTGCGGGTTTTATGGTAGCAAGAACCGACTCTTGCGGACCTTTTTCGGTTCAGTTTATCAATAATTCGCAAACGGGACAGTCAGGCCAAGACAGCAGCAGCTTGCAGCATCTGTGGTATTTTGGAGATGGGCAAAGCAGCACACAAGATCATCCGCGACATACTTTCCTATCAGCTGTAGCTCGCGATACGAGTTATGAGGTTCTACTCATCACCACCAATGCGTTTGGATGTGCTGATACCCTTCGGGATACAATGACTGTTTATCCAGATCCCATTGCCCAGATGAATGCAGTGATCACGGTAGACTGTGCGCCTTTTGTGATAGACTCAAGCATTGTGGTAGCAGCTGCATTTGCGCAAGCCAACGATGTCTATAGTTGGACGGTTTTTCATCCAGACAGTCAGTCAGGCAGCAGCTTCACTGGTCGCGCCGGAATAAACTACACCATCGTAGATGACGGCGATTCTGTGTTGGTGCAGCTGATTACCAGTAATGTACATGGCTGTGCAGCAGACACGGTGTACCAGTTGTTCTACACCATTGAGAATCCTGTACCGGGTTTTGTACTGAGCGTTGATACAGGCTGTCACCCATTGACAGTACAGGTAACAGATACTTCTACCGCTGGGGTAAGCCATGCTTGGTACTTAAACGGGACACTTATTTCTACTCAGCAGAACCCACAATTCACACTTTCTAATTCAAGTCCTACACAAGACAGTCTCTACAATTTAAAATTGGTGATTACTGCAGGGCTTTCTGGGTGCAGCGATTCAACCACCCAAATCATTACTGTACAACCAAAGCCTCAGTCCATTATTGGCGCTATGCCTTCTGCCGGTTGTGCGCCAGATACCGTAGACCTCCTTAGCAATAGCCTAACTAAACCAATGTCTACTTTTTATTGGTTTGCCAACTCTAATCTGGTCACCATTTTCAATGATTCCTCGGCCAATGCTCAATTGATCTTTCCGGATTGGCACACGGGTAGCGACACCACCATCACCATTTTCTTGCGTACCACAAGTCCAGATGGTTGTTCCCATGATACGAGTTGGACCTATACCATCTATTCTCGTCCCATCGCACAGTTTGCACTTCCACCGAGTGATTGTGCGCCTCGCTTTATTTACCCCTTAGACAGCTCCATAACAGCGGGAAATTCATTGTCCTATGATTGGCGCATTAATCCGCGCGCCAATGGGGCTTCTCTCAACAGTGCACTGCCCAATTTTGCCATTCCGGTGAGCTTTTCAGACTCTGTAGTTTACACTGTCTTTCTCACAGTAACTGATGATAGAGGTTGTGTAGATTCTACGGCTGAGAACTTTACTGCCTATCCAAGACCCAATGCCGCGTTTAATGTCTTACCTAGTGACTCTTGCGGACCGCTGAATTTGCAGTTTACCAATGCCAGTACTAGTGGTCAAGCGGGCATGGCTACCAACACTATGCAGTTTGCCTGGAATTTTGGCAATGGAGATAGTTCGCAGGCACTTTTTCCTTCGAGCTCGTTTAGCGCCATAGCCGAAAGAGATACCAGCTATACTGTGCGCCTGATAGCTACCAATGCTTTTGGTTGTACCGATACCGCCTTCGATCAAATCACCCTATACCCTGATCCCATTGCTGATTTCAGTTCTGTTACAAGCTTGGAATGTGCCCCATTTGTTATAGATAGCGCTATCATCCAAGTCAATATCTATCCAGAGGCCAATGACGCTTACAATTGGGAAGTCTTTGACCTGCTCACTGGCAATGTACTCATGGCCTTCAGTGGCTTAAACGCGCTTAATTTCACCATTCAACAAGATGATGATTCCGTTGGAATACGGCTGATTACGCAGAATGTGCATGCTTGTCGAGCAGATACACAAGAGACCGTTTTCCGCACCCTTCCTGATCCTGTGGCCAACTTCGGTTTATCCACTTACGCCGCTTGTCATCCAGCCACCATACAAGCTTATGACTCAAGTACTGCGGGGGTAAGCCATTTATGGTTGGTGAACGGACTGCCTCAAAGTAACCTAGCCTCCCCCGTGTTCTTCCTCGGGAATACGAGTGTAACTACAGATTCAACTTATTTTATAGAACTAGTGGTAACAGCTGGAACGGGTTGTACGGATACACTGCGCGATACGGTAATTGTTTATGCACTGCCAGATCCATCTTTCAATGCCACAGAGGTTTGTGAAACCTATACAACGGCATTTTTTGATGCCAGCACATCGGTAGACAGTGTAGTACAATGGGCATGGGATTTTGGAGATGGCGATAGTGCCCTCATCCCCAATCCAGTGCATACCTATGATTCTTCTGGCGTGTATTGGGTACAGCTGACCGTTACTGATCAACGAGGCTGCGCTCAAGTATTTGGTGATTCAGTTACGGTGAGGCCAAATCCCGTGAATGATTTTGCTTTGCTCCACAGCTGCTATCCAGACTCCATTTGCTTGGGAACTAATGTGAATCTCAATGATAGTACCTTCCTTCCACAGCTCGGACAGCCCATAGTGCAATGGCATTGGGACATTAATGCGGATGGCACCATTGAATATACTTCTGCCTTTCCTCAGCATGCGTTCAATTCTACCGGCGTAGTAAGTGTAGCCCTTTATACACAAACGGTGTATGGTTGCGTAGACACTCTTGTGCGTAGCTACAATGTGGTAGATGTGCCACAGGCTTCTTTTAGCATGGACAGTACCCAAGGATGCGGTCCCCTTCAAGTGCAGTTCACCAATTTGAGTAGCGGTTATATCAACACTTATCAATGGCGAATTTTTGCACGAGACAGTTTGGGCAATGAAATCAATATGCGCATTGATAGCCTTGCAGACCCCAACCCAGTCCCTGCTTTTGTGCAGTCTTTTATACGCGACACCACCTATTATATAGAACTCACTGTGGCGAATTGCTGTGGTAGCCACGTTTTTCTAGATTCTGTTTTAGTGTATTCCAGTCCAGTGGCCTTCTTCGTGGCGGCTCCCGATTCGGGTTGTAGTCCACTTCCGGTAGATTTCATGCTCGATGGCTTAGTGAGGGGGCAGCCAGACTATCTCACTTTTGATTGGGGAGATGGCAATGCCTTAGATACACTCAATTGGCAGTGGCTCATTCAACCCAATGGCGATACGCTTTGGTATTGGGGGATGCAGTCGCACACTTTCCTTTACAATGGAAGGCAAGCCGACACTACCTTTTTTGTTACACTCACCGCATATAATGACTGCGGAGATTCTAGCTACACCTATCCAATAGTGGTTAGACCCAATACCGTGCAGGCTTTCTTTCAGGCGCAACCCAACACAGGGTGTGAAGATTTAACGGTGAATTTCACTGATTTTTCCTTCGGAGGGAACAATATCTCCTGGTGCTTTGAATTTGATAGTGCCAATGCCCAATGTGGTCCGTTTACCGCTTCCGGACCCACCGCTATCCATACCTACACCCAAGGCGGAAGGTATACGGTAGCGCAAATTGTTGACGATGGATGTAGTATAGATACAGCCTTCCAAGAAATAATTGTTTTTGCAGCGCCAGAAGCACGCTTTCAGTATCAAACCAGTGGTTGTGCATCAGACACCGTATTCTTTACCAATCTCAGCACCATAGATACAGGCAGTATCAACCACATTAGATGGTACTTCGGCAATGGAGACTCCTCCACGGCTACGCAACCTAGTTACCTATACCCCACGGGTGGTCGCTTTGAAATTTGCTTGAAAATTAGAAGCAATTATGGCTGTTGGGATGAGTTCTGTGATTCAATAGTGATCTATGATGAACCTATTGTTCAATTTACCGCCCCACGGCTTTGTTTAAATGAACAGCCCGTAGTTTTCAATAATACTTCCCTTCCTGCTTATGGAGGATTTAATAGCATTCGTTGGGATTTTGGCGATGGAAACAGTTCAACCCTTTTACAACCCCAGCATACCTATTCCCAAGCAGGGAGTTATGATGTTTGGTTGTTCTTAGAAAACGATGGAGGTTGTAAAGATTCGGCCTATCAACAAGTAGTGATTGACCCGATTCCATCGGCAGACTTTACCCTTCAAATGATAGCGGGTGATAGCTGTAGCTTTCCTCAAACCTATCAATTCACCAATTTAACTACTGGCGCACAAGGGTATTACTGGGACTTTGATGCAACCAACAATCCTGGTGGATGGACGTCTACATTGACCAATCCCACTTTCACTTTCAACAATCCAGGTGTCTATACGGTGGTCCTTATTGCATCCAATAGCTTCAATTGCACTGACACTTTGGTGCGTCAATTAGAGATTAAGCCTATACCCCAAGCTTTCATTCTGGCTGATAGAGTAGCAGGCTGCTCTCCCTTAACCGTTCAATTCAGTGATAGCTTGGTGTACAATTGGGCAAGTCCCATAATCATACAATCCTATACATGGTATTTTGGCGATGGCAACAGCAGCAGTTTGCAGTTTCCGGTGCATACGTATACTGACCCCGGCAGTTATGATGTAAAACTGGTGATTACTACCAATGATGGTTGCCAAGACTCCATTGTGATTACAGATTTCATTGAAGTAGCCGAAACACCCTACCCGCAGTTTGAAGCGATTCCTATAGTGGGTTCAACCTTTGCATTTGATGACCAAAGCACGCGTATGTACCCCAACAGTCCGTACAACTGGTCTTTTGGCGACGGGCAATTTAGCACCCTACGAAATCCGCAGCATGAGTACGATGTAGATCTGTATGATCAGAATTATGTTTTTGAAGTTTGTCTAACAATCATTAACGCCAACGGCTGTGATAGCACTTGGTGTGATTCATTGGAAATTATAGGTTATCGGTTGAATGTGCCCAATGCATTTACGCCGGAATTACTTTATGCAGACTATGGAGATGCCGTTCATTTCCTACCAAAGGGCTATGGCCTACGCAGCTATGAGCTCGAGATATTTGATGGATGGGGAAATCGAATTTTCCGAACAACTGCTTTAGATGAAGAAGGCAAGCCTGTTGAAGCTTGGAATGGCAGAAGAAACAACCAAGGCGAGCTTCTTCCAATGGGTGCCTATGTCTGGACGATCAAGGCAGTATTTGACAATGGCATGCACTGGCGCGGGAAGCGCTACGAGAATGGCCGAATAGCTACCTATGGTACGGTTACACTCATACGTTAAAGCCTTGCTCTGCCTGGCCTCCGCTTTTGGAGGTGGAGTGCATGCTCAAGACATGACCTTCACCCAATTCTACTTCAATAGGGCCATGATTAATCCGTCTTATGTGGGGCAACGTGGACCGCTTACAGTGAGCACCATCCACAAGCAACAATGGACGAGGCTTCCTGATCGCACCTTTAACGATATGCACCTGAGTGCATTTAATGCAGAAATTGGCTGCCCGGCATACAACATTGCCATGGGTATAAACATGCAGTATACTGAAGAAGGTGCCGGCCGTTTTTCTCAGCTGTATGGTGCCTATACATTGTCTTGGTCTATCAATGGTAAATACTCGCCAACTTCTTCTTGGAAGCGCATGCGAAACAGACGTTATCTGTTCAGTTTTGGTGCGCAAATAGGGGTGGGGCAAAAGCGTCTGGATTGGAGTAGATTGACTTTTTCCGATCAATTTGATCCCTACTATGGACTAACATCGGTAACCTCTAGTGTGGTGAATTCAGGAATAACCGAAGCCAGCACAATGGAGCCTGATTTGAGTTTCGGCCTGCTGTGGCGTACCGAACTTCCCTCTAAAAGAAGCTATCTGTCAGCTGGCGCTGCGATCTTCCACCTCAACAAACCACAAGAAAGCTTCTTATATACCACCAATCGCATTCCACAGCGCTTGAGCATTCATCTGTTTTGGCATCAGCGGCTGAAGAAGAAGCTATATTCTAAAGATGCATTGTATCTGAACGTGGGAGTAATATCAGACCAACACATGGCTTTGGAAGGTTTTTTTCCTCCTTTGTCAGGAAGTGTGGTCACCTTCACAGGACTGGTTTTCCCGCATATGGCGTTTGATTTTGGTATGCGCTGGAATCCATTAGATGGTCCTGATCTGAACAGCTTTATTTTGGTGTACAACCAACGCATTAGCGATCCCTTCTTTCTTTCTTTTGGATTGGAAATGAATGCTTCGGAGTTTACTTTTAACCAAAGCGGACTTTCGTTTGATTTTGGTTTGACCTACACTTTCGAAGACGTGATGTTATGCGGTCGACAAAGAGGCAACAGAGAATGGTGTTTCGATCAGTTTACCAAAGAATTTATCCAGTTTGGCCCGAAGAATAACATGCAAAACTTTGTGCCTTGATGCATGAAGGTCTTGTAAGG
>CAZDPF010000118.1:0-7470 GCA_964507215.1 uncultured Chryseobacterium sp.
AGCGGAAGTAGTGGCCATGATGTCGGGCATCCCTACCCGCCGCATTGCCCAAGAAGAAGGCTCTAAGCTTTCGAATATGGCCGGTGATCTGCAAAAGCGCATCATCGGACAAGATGAGGCCATTGTGAAGATTGTGAAGGCCATCCAACGCAATCGCGCGGGATTGAAAGATCCTGGGAAACCTATTGGAAGCTTCATCTTTTTGGGACCAACGGGAGTGGGTAAAACGCAGTTGGCCAAAGAGTTGAGTAGACATTTATTCGACTCAGAAGATGCCTTGATCCGCATCGATATGAGCGAATACATGGAGAAATTCAGCGTCTCTCGCTTGGTGGGAGCGCCTCCGGGTTATGTAGGTTACGAAGAAGGTGGTCAGCTGACGGAAAAAGTCCGTCGCAAGCCCTATTCTGTAATCTTGCTAGATGAAATTGAAAAAGCGCATCCGGATGTATTCAACCTATTGTTGCAGGCCTTAGATGATGGACAGATGACGGATAGTTTGGGAAGGAGAATCGACTTCAAAAACACCATCATCATCATGACCTCCAACATTGGGGCCCGGCAGCTCAAAGACTTCGGAACTGGCGTAGGCTTTGGCACCAAGGCAAGAGAAGACCAAGTGGATGACATGGCCAAAGGGGTGATTCAAAATGCTTTGAAGAAAACCTTCGCGCCAGAGTTCTTAAATCGCATAGACGATGTAGTGATCTTCAATAGTTTGGGCAAAGAGCACATCACCCAGATCATTGATATTGAACTGGAAAAACTCTACAAGCGCATTCAGAATTTGGGGTATAGCGTGGAGATGACTGAAGAAGCCAAACTCTTTATAGCCGACAAAGGTTACGATGAGAAATTCGGCGCTCGTCCGCTGAACCGGGCTTTGCAAAAGCATGTGGAGGATCCGCTGGCAGATTATATTATTAACTCGCGCATTGAGGCCGGAGACACCATTATGATTGGCTTAAATGAAGCGCGTGATGAGGTGGCTTTGGAGGTGAAACATCCAGAGGAAACAGCAACCGCTAACGAAGAAGATTGAGTACTTATCTGCGCATCCAAACTGGTGCCGAAGGAGAATACCGGGAAAAGGGCAGCAAATTTATCGGCTGCTCTTTTCCCGTTTTTTCTGAAGAAGAAGTGCGCTTACACCTCGATGAATTGCGTAAAAACCATCACCAGGCGCGCCATGTGGCCTATGCCTATCGGCTTAAGCCTGCCAGTGGATTGGAGCGAGCGAATGATGATGGAGAACCCTCGCATACAGCAGGAACGCCCATCCTTCATGCCATTCAAAGTGCTGAGCTATTTGAAACAGCTGTGTTTGTAGTTCGATACTACGGTGGAACAAAGTTGGGCAAACCTGGATTAATCAAGGCCTACCGCACAGCTGCTGAAGAAGCCTTGGCGCATTCTCTTAAGGCATCATTTGAAGAAATGCTTCAAGTAGAATTGCTCTTTTCTTATGAGCAAATGGCCATGGTACAAACCTGGTTGAACAGGCAACAGCTCAAACCCTTACAAATGACCATGACGGAAAAAGTACGTATGCTCATCGAACTCCCCATTGCACACAAAGAAGTCCTATTGTCTACTTTAGTGGCTGATGGACGACTTACATTTGTTGAACACCCTTAGCTTTCTTAAGCATGAAACCATCCTTCAAACTCCTCCTCCCCTTTCTCACTGTGGTTGTCGGATCTTGGAACCTCCTTGCTCAGAAAACCGTATCAATAGCAGAAGAGCAACCTTTACATCCCATTGACCAACAAATAGCTGAGCGACAGACCCAGTTGAACGGAAACAAAAATTTCCAATCTATTCAGGAATTGCAGTCTGCTTTACTTCAGGTATTCGCCAATCCAACCGAACAAGATTTTCCATTGTCTTACGAGCGCACCACTTCAGTGTCTCAGCATTTTGCATTTGAACGCTTTTGGAAGAACCGAAGAATTTACCGCGCAGAAATCAAGTGTAATCTCAATTTGCAAGGAGAGTTATGGTCTTGGTACCATCTACCTGTAGTATTGAATGAGGTCGACCCGCAAGCTCTTACGGGTATTCAATGGCCGAGTATGTTGGCGCAAGTGCTTCCTTCCACCGTTGAGGCCATCTGGTTTCCAGCATCTTCTGGATTGGTAAAAGCCCAACGCTATTTTTATAAGAATCCGGCTGCCCATTTGAATCATGAGCTCATTGTTTCGGAAGACGGGCAAACAGCTTTTTATTTTCAAGACCTGCACGCTTACCATCATTTGGTCAATCCTACCGATACTACTATTCAGGTAACGGTTTTCAATCCAGACCCTTTAACCACTGCAGGCCAAGTTTATGGTGGCTTGTTTACCGATCAAAACGATGCCGACATAGGGGCATTGAACAACCAAAGGGTTACTGTGAGTACCCGCGGCACTTTTGACAACGGGATGTTCTATCTCGAAAACGACTTTATAAAAGTGGAAGATTTTGAAATGCCAAGCAGTACTCCACCGGTTCAAAACAATCCCAATTTCAGCTTCACCCGTGCTGAACAAGGTTTTGAATACGTCAATGTACTCTATCACCTTACCCTTTATCAGTATTATATGCAGGGATTGGGCTTCAATCTTGTGGGTCAACAACTATCGGTTGATCCCCATGCATTCTTCGGTCAAGACAATTCTTATTTCAGTCCGGGTACAGGATTGGGGTTTGGCGAAGGAGGTGTAGATGATGCAGAAGATGCCGATGTGATCATACACGAATACGGACATGCTATTTCGTACAGCGCCTCTCCAGGAACCAATTCTGGAACAGAGCGTAGAACATTGGATGAAGCCTTAAGCGATTATCTGGCAGCTTCTTACAGTCACCACCTCAATCCTTTCAACTGGGAGCGTGTGTATTCTTGGGATGGTCACAATGTTTTCTGGCCCGGAAGAATGGTGACCACCAATAAGAATTATCAGAATGTAAGCTTCTTTAGTAGCATTTACGAACACACTGATTTGTGGGCAGGTAGTTTGATGGAAATCTACTTCAATGAAGGCCGTCCGGTGGCAGACCGTGTGCTCTTGCAGTCACTCTACGGGCAAGCTTCAAACATGAGTTTTGAACACGCTGCGCTGGAGTATTTGCAGGCAGACACTTTGCTTTTCTGGGCGCAACATGCGATGGATATGTACACTGTATTCTTCAACCGAGGCATTTTGAATATTCCTGATATCGGCCATACGGAACAAGAATTAAGTGGCATGAAGGTGTTGAACAGCCAAGGTTTTTCCCAAGGAGGTGTTTTAGAGGTGGTGCTGGCAAATCCAGGAGCTGAATTGACCATTTATAATGCCACCGGACAATTATGCAAGAGAATGACCACTGAAGGAAACCGGTTGCAGTTGTCTGCAGAAAGCTTGAAGAGCGGCATTTATTTCATGTATGTGCAGTGTTACGATGGGTCTCGGGAGCTCATTCGTTTGATTCGTCATTGAAATAAGGCCGAAGGGCATTGATTACCTCTGTAGGGGCTAATCTTGGTCGTCTGCTTTGGGCATCTAAAAAAACCAATTCAACTGTTCCTGTACAGAGAACTTGTGCGTCTTCATTGAGAATTCTGTGAACAAAGAGAATTCTTGTTTGCGGCATCTCTTGTACAGTAGTTTCAATGGTGAGCCAATCGTCATAACGGGCCGGAGCTTTGTAATTAACTTCTAAGCGCCGAACAGGTAACATAATGCCTGCCTCTTCCAGTGCTCGGTACCGAATGCCTAGATCTCTAAGGCTTTCCACCCTTCCCACTTCAAAATACTGGGCGTATACGCCATAATAGACCACGCCCATTTGGTCTGTTTCAGCGTACCTTACTCGGAGGTGAGTGTTTTTTTGATGCAATGACTATTTGATTTAGAGGTTGGTGCGTTCTTTACATGGGCTTAACAAGCCAACTGGCCGTAAAATTTGACCAAAACATTACAATCTGACAAGCGGTGAGAGTGTTTTTTCTGAACTTTTATATCCACACTTTTGCTCGTGCGATAAAGGAACGAAGAGATGCGGCCTGCATGCGTTTCCCTCGCTTTTCAACATAACCAAAATAAACCAACGAGTCAGATGGAACGAACTGCTCAGTCAGTTTGGGAGGGCTGTCTGTCCTATATTGAAGACAACATCAACGAACAAAGTTTCAAGACTTGGTTCCTTCCAATCAAGCCTTTGAAACTTCAGGAGAAGGTGCTCAGTATTCAAGTGCCTAGTAAGTTTTTTTATGAATGGCTCGAAGAACACTACATCAAGTTGTTGAAATCGGCCATTACCCGCGAATTGGGTAAAGAAGCCAAGTTGGTCTACAGTATTGTGATGGAAAACGGCTATGATAATAATCGCCCGAGCACCATCAAGCTTCCCAGTAGCCAAAGAGGACCGATAGAGAATCCCAAAGTGAATATGCCGGTAGAAGTGAATGGCAACGCCGTTCGCAATCCGTTTGTTATTCCTGGGCTGCGCAAGGTGCATGTAGACTCTCAGCTCAATCCGAATTACACCTTTGATAATTTTATTGAGGGCGATTGCAACCGATTGGCCAGAAGTGCGGGTTTTGCCGTGGCCAACAAGCCTGGTGGCACCTCTTTCAATCCGCTCTTGATCTACGGTGGCGTAGGGCTTGGCAAAACGCATCTTGCCCACGCAATTGGCATTGAGGTCAAAGACAAATACCCAGAAAAGACGGTTCTTTACGTAACCGCTGAAAAGTTTCAAGCCCAGTTCATTGAATCTGTTCGAGGCAATACCAAAAACGACTTCGTTCACTTCTATCAGCTCATTGATGTACTCATTGTAGATGATGTGCACTCTTTTGCTGGAAAAGAGAAAACCCAAGACGTCTTCTTTGAAGTTTTCAACCACTTACATCAGAATAGCAAGCAAATTATTCTCACCTCTGATCGGGCACCGGTAGACTTGCAGGGTATGGAGCAACGATTGCTCTCTCGTTTCAAGTGGGGCTTGAGTGCTGATTTGCAGTTTCCAGATTTGGAAACCCGCATCGCTATCATTAACAAGAAGCTCTACAATGACGGCGTTGACATGCCGGAAGAGGTGATTGAATACCTCGCCTACTCTATCAACAGCCATGTACGCGACATTGAAGGGGCGCTCATCTCACTACTCGCGCAATCATCGCTCAACCGAAAGAAGATCACTATTGATCTGGCGCGGCAGATGATCAATAAATTCGTGAAGAACACCACCCGAGAGATTTCGATTGATTACATACAAAAGGTGGTTTGCGATTATTTTGATATGCCGGTAGATGTATTGAAAAGTCGAACGCGCAAAAGAGAAATTGTACAAGCGCGGCAGCTGGCCATGTACTTTGCCAAGCAGCTCACCAAGAACTCATTGGCTTCCATTGGTGCACAGTGTGGAAATAAAGACCATGCTACGGTTCTTCATGCAGTACGCACAGTCAACAATCTGTCGGAAACCGATAAGCGCTTCCGCACCTACGTGGATGATCTTCGCAAGAAACTCACCATCAGCTAATGGGCAAGCACGGTAAAAAATTGAAACCCTCCTCAGAATCTGGAGGGTTTGTTTATTCTACCAATCCCAACTTCACCTTGGGCGATCTATTTGCATCGCTCAAGTCTACTGATTCATCTAAACCTGAACTCGAGGCCCATTTTGAAAAAAAAGGCAGAGGCGGAAAACAGGTGGTATTGATTAAAGGATTTGGAGAAGATGCAGAAGAAATGATGACTGTAGCCAAAGCACTTAGGCAACATTGTGGCGTTGGAGGCAGTGCCAAAGACGGAGAGATTATTCTTCAAGGCAATGTGCGCGACAAGGCCATGGAGTATTTACGAGATCAAGGCTATACAGTGAAACGCGTAGGCGGCTAAGCCTGTAAGGTCACCGCCCCTTCTATGGCGCGCTCATACGTTCTTTCATACAGCGGGCCCACCCTTTCAATGTCGAACTTTTGGGCTTGGGCAAAGGCCGCCTGCCTAAATTGCTCATGCATACTTGGGTTAGACAATAATTCTATTCCCCTTTCGGCCAAGCTAACCACATCGCCTACATCGGCAGTAAAACCAGTTTCGCCATGAATATTGACTTCGGGTAATCCTCCGGTGTTGGTAGACAATACTGGAACTTTTGCGGCCATGGCTTCCAAAGCTGCCAATCCAAAACTCTCTTTTTCGGATGGCAATAGGAAAAGATCAGACATGCAGAGTACCCGCTCTACCTCAGTGGTTTTCCCCAAGAAAATCAGATGTTCAATAATTCCGTAATCACGGGCTTGCTGTTCTGCACGTTCGCGTTCAGGACCATCGCCTATTAATATGAGCTTTGCCGTTATTTTCTTCTGAATGAGGTGGAAGATATCCACCACATCGGCAATGCGTTTTACTTTTCTGAAATTGGAAATATGGGTGATGATCTTCTCCCCTCTCGGAGCTAAATTGGCTTTAGCGCAGTTCTTATGCCCTTGGTACATCTTGAGATCAACGAAGTTGGGAATAACTTCTATGTCTTTTCGTACCGGAAAGAACTTAATGGTTTCGTAGCGCAGGCTTTCTGATACGCTGGTGACAATATCAGAGTGATTGATGCTGAAAGTAACCGCGGGTTTATAAGAAGGATTTTTACCCACCAAGGTGATATCAGTTCCGTGTAAAGTGGTGATTACAGGAACATTGATTCCTTTTTCTCGAAGGATCTCTCGTGCCATATAGGCCGCGTAAGCATGTGGAATAGCGTAGTGAACATGCAATACTTCAATGCCTTCATTGAGTACGGTATCTACCATTTTACTGCTCAAGGCCAATTCATAAGGCTGATACTGAAAGAGCGGATAATCAGCCACATTTACTTCGTGGTAATAAATATTCTCTTCCAAGATATCTAGCCGAACAGGTTGGCTATAGGTGATGAAGTGTACCTTATGGCCCATACGCGCCAGGTATTTCCCTAACTCAGTGGCTACCACCCCACTTCCTCCAAAAGTGGGATAACACACCACTCCGATGCGCATGGACCGATGACTCATCTCAATTCGCCGTTTTTGTACTTCTCTTTCTTCTCTTCGCTCCCGTCAGCAGCGTAGTAAATCCACTTTCCCTCTTTTTGATCATTCTTGTATTGCCCTTCAATAATGAGCTGGCCTTCTTCATTGTATTCTTTATACGGCCCTTCCCTTTTATTGTCTACATAAGTCATTTCTGACTTGAGCTTCCCATTTTCAAAGTAATAAGTCACCTTTCCTTCAATAGCTCCCATTTTATAGATGTATTCAGTGGCCACTTTTCCATTGGTGTAGTACCAAGTGAACACGCCATCTTTTACACCATCCACATAACTACCACTTTCTTGCAGCTTCCCGCTCTTGTTGTACTCTTGCTGCAAACCGTCTAAAACTCCCATTTTTAAAGTGGTGAGCTTTTGCAGGAGACCATCTCCCTGGTAGGTATATTGAACACAATTCATGGTGTA
>CAZDPF010000119.1:0-7410 GCA_964507215.1 uncultured Chryseobacterium sp.
AATCTTTAACGCTATGGGTAACTAAACTTAGAAGCCTCTACCTGGAACACTGTTCTCAGATTTGTCCTCCACCTCTCTTGAAAGTGCTTCAAACAGAAGATGAACTACTTCGCCAAGTGGCCCATTATTACCAAACTGGCACATCTCTCAATTCGCCCCAAGCAATTACTGAAGAACCTTGGTTGACAAAAGCTAAAGCACCGAGTGAATTGCTAGAAAAACGATTGCCCGGATTGACGGATCTCTGGAATGCTTTGGAGAATGGACAATTGTACCAACAGGATGTTTTTTTTGAAACGGTAATTGAGAATCAAGCCTTTCTGAATGCTCCCCCCTACTCATCTATGGAAGTATTCGCCTTGGTGATTCGCTGGACACATGCCTATAGAAGAGCTGACTTGCGTCAAGAACCTGAGCGGGTGCATCTGCAACAGCTCCTGCAGGAATTGCTTCCACAACATTATTCCCAATCAAGACAAAAGGCCACAACTACGGCATTGTATCTAATCTACTCCAGATTGAGGCCGACGGTCCGGTTATGCAGAACGAAATCTGCTACGTAGAGAAGAACGGGCAACTACTTATGGCAGAGGTCATTAAAATCACCCATAAAGTTTTTGCTCAACTATTTGAAAGCAGTATCCAACTGGCCATAGGCGATCCTGTAAAATTTACCGGACGCATGTTGGAGGCTACGCTTGGTCCTGGTATTCTGAGTAGAAACTACGATGGCCTTCAGAACGATTTAGAACGCATGCCGGGTATTTTCATTCAAGCTGGGGAAACCACACTTCCTATTGATATGGATGAAGTGTATGATTTTGTTCCCTTGGTGCAGAAAGGAGATCGCGTAGTGGCAGGCGATTGGCTTGGAGAAACAAAAGAGGGAATTCTTCCCCATAGAATCATGCTACCTTTTGGATGGAAAGGAGCCTATGAAGTGGTAGAAATTGCTGCTCAAGGCCAGGTGCCCATTAAAAATCCCATTGCTCGGGTGAAAGATGCCAAAGGCCTGATTCATGAGGTGTTTATGTATCAAAAATGGCCAGTAAAGCAAGCCATAAAAGCCTTCTCCGAAAAATATAGTCCAAGTAGAATTTTCCATACAGGACTTCGCGTAATGGATAGCCTGAATCCTTTGGCAGAAGGAGGTACAGGCTTTATTCCGGGAGCCTTCGGCACGGGTAAAACAGTTCTTCAACAAGCCATCGCTAAGAATAATTTGGCGGATGTAGTAATTCTGGTGGCCTGTGGTGAGAGGGCCAATGAAGTGGTAGAAATATTCAGAGAATTCCCTGAACTCGAAGATCTCCGCACAGGGCGTAAGCTGAAAGACAAAACCACCATCGTCTGCAACACCTCTAATATGCCGGTGGCCGCTAGAGAAACATCGGTGTATTTAGGAATGACCTTGGCAGAGTATTACAGAAATATGGGGCATCGAGTGCTCTTACTGGCTGACTCCACCTCGCGTTGGGCACAAGCCTTGAGAGAAATGTCTAACCGGATGGAAGAAATGCCGGGTACAGATGCCTTTCCGGTAGAATTGCCTGCCACCATTGCCCAATTCTACAGTCGGGCAGGTGAAATTCGCTTGAATAACGGGCAGTTGGGTTCTGTAAGCTTTCTAGGGACCGTCTCCCCTGCCGGAGGGAATTTCAAAGAACCCGTGACAGAATCAACCGGAAAAGTTGCACGCGCTTTCTACGCACTCTCTCAACAGCGCGCTGATTCAAAGCGCTATCCAGCTATTGATCCTTTGAGCTCCTATTCGCGCTATCTTGAATACCCTGATTTTCAACAATTCAGCAATAGGGAGATTCAGCCCGGGTGGACAGAATTGATCGTTGAAGCCAAATTGATTTTGCAAAAAGGAATTGAGGCCAGAGAACAAATCGCCATTTTAGGTGATGATGGTGTACCACTCGACTACCACATCGATTTCTGGCGCAGCGAACTCATTGATTTTGGCTTTATCCAACAAGATTCCTTTGATGAAATCGACATGAATTGCTCCATGGAAAGGCAAGTGTACATGTTGAATAAGCTCTTGAAAATCTGTAGGCAACAATTTGATCTGGAAGATCATATAGAGACATCCACCTTTTTTAAGAAGCTCATCAATACTATAAAGCAAATGAATTACAGTCCGTTTCCATCAGCAGAATTCAGCAACTATGAATCAAGTTGTGAAACACTGCTCAAAGAGCGGATCAATCATCAATCTGTGGCCCAATGAATCGCATAATGACCTTTCATCGGGTGTATCAGAGCATTCGGCACCTGACCAAAGCCACTTGCACGCTGGAAGCCAAAGAAGTAGTCTATGGCGAACTCGATTTTGTAGATTTGAGGCCCGCTCAAGTCTTTAGATTGGAAGGTAGCCTGGTCACCTTGCAGGTGTTTTCGGGTACAGAAGGACTTTCAACTGATTCTGGTGTTTATTTTACAGGCGAAGCCCCTCGATTAGAAGTGTCTGATTTACTCGCAGGCAGGTACTTCAATGCTATGGGAGAACCAATTGACGGCCTGCCCAAACCAAAAGGCTCTCCTCGGTTTATTCAAGGTCCTGCCGTAAACCCTGTGAGACGTGCCAAACCTTCTCAGTTTTTAGCCACAGGCATTGGAGGCATCGATCTGAATAACACCTTGGTCACCGGACAAAAGATTCCATTTTTTGCAGATCCTGACCAGCCTTACAACGCAGTATTGGCTGAATTGGCTTTGCGTTCTGAAGCCGATATCATCATTCTCGGAGGCATGGGTATTTCGAGAGATGATTTGATCATGTTTCGGAAAAAATTTTAGCATTCTGGTGCAGAAGATCGCATGGTCAGTTTCATCAACACCAGTGAAGACTCGCCAATGGAACGCCTGCTGATTCCTCATATGAGCTTGACGGCGGCAGAATATTTCGCCAATGATCAGCAGAAAAAAGTACTGGTTCTGCTCACAGACATGACCCTCTATGCCGATGCATTGGCTATTGTATCGAATAAAATGGACCAGATACCCTCAAAAGATGCCATGCCCGGTTCTTTGTACAGTGATTTGGCCGGGATTTATGAAAAAGCGGTGCAATTTCCCCATGGAGGATCAATCACCCTGATTGCTGTAACTACACTCAATGATGGCGATATCACCCATGCCATCCCTGATAACACCGGCTACATCACTGAAGGTCAACTTTATTTAAAAAAAGATACCTATACCGGGAAAACCATAATAGACCCTTTTCGCAGCTTGTCTCGTTTAAAGCAAAATGTCATCGGGAAAAGTACACGGGAAGATCATCCTCAACTCATGAATGCCATGATCCGCTTATATGCCGATGCGATGGAAGCCCGGGTGAAACGCGACAATGGATTTGAGCTGAACCCTTATGACATGCGCTGTATGGCCTTTGCCCTTGATTATAGCAGAGAGCTTTTGGCTGTAGACGTAAATCTTTCAATCAACCAGATGCTGGATAAGTCGTGGAGCATGCTTCGCACCCATTTTGAACCCTTTGAATTGGGAATCAAGCAGTCATTGTTGGACCAATACTGGACGAATTAACGTGCATCATGGGATTTGCCTATAACAAATCAACAATTCAGCTTTTCCAACGGCAGCTGCGCATGAGAGAAAAGGCCTTGCCCGTTCTAATGGGCAAGGAAGCAGCACTGCGGAAAGCAGTAAAAGAATTTGAGCAAAAAAGGGACGAAGCTTTTGAATCTCAAAAGAGATTGATGCAGAACCTTGAAGAGCATGATGCACTTTGGATGGAAATGCCTGCATTACTGCAGGTTGAACACATCGAGCGCGGCATAATCAATGTGGCCGGTATTCAACTGGAAAGTATCCAAGATGTGCATTTCCGGATGTTGGGGATGGCACACTTGCCCATGCAGATATGGCTTCAAGCCGGAATTGAGCAATTAAAAGTTCTTGTGAGAAGCACAATAGAGCTGGATTTTCTGAACGAACAATGCATACAGTTGCAACAGGCTCGGCGGAAAACCACCCAAAAGGTGAATCTCTATGAAAAAGTGCAAATACCTTATTATGAGGAAAGCATTAGAAAAATTAAGCGCTTTTTAGAAGACAAAGAGAATATTGCTACCGCGGCAAAGAAAATTGCCAAAGCAAGAAGAGAGCAAGCGAGATGAAAGAACCGATGCTTCATTTAGACTTGCTGGTGCACCAGGCCCATCAACAAGCCGTAATTGCAGAGCTGAAGCAATTGCAGTTGGTTCATATTGAATGGAATGACACTGGATTTCGAAACCCACCTGAAATTCAGGCGCAAATAGATCGATTGCACAAATGCCAATCGCTATTAAAAGATGTTTGGGATCAGCATCAAGGAAGTTCTCCTGCACCTCAGAACCATGAGCTGGATGTTGAAGACCTTATGGCCTTGCTTGAAAAACGCAGTGATTTGCTTGACTTTGAACGAAAACTCAAAAAGGAATCTGCATTTTGGAATACATGGGGACCCGTGGATCTGCTGAAAGTGCAGGCGCTATCCAAAGTAGGATTTTCGTTGCGATTGTTTAAAGGCAAAACGCGCGAGCTGCACGCATTTAAATTTCCTGAAGACAGCTACATACAAGTCATCCAAGAATCTGAAGGAATGAGTTGGTGGGTGCTGCTACACCCTTCCCAAGAAGATTCATTGCCATTTGAAGAACAGAAGTTTCCCGCTCGCTCAGCTGCCGAAACGGAAGATTTACTTCAAGATATCAGCTTGCGTTTGCAACGATCTGAAGCGGAGATAATGGATGTGAACGCGCCGGAATGGCTTTTACGAAATGCTTTAGTTCCCCTGGAGTTGGCCCTTGATCAACGCAAAGTAGAAGCGCAATTTAAGCCACTGAAAGCCATGCCCATTTTACATTTGAGCGCTTGGTTTCCAGATGCGTACAAGCATATTATTCAACAAAAGCTGCAGACATTGCCATGCAGTTATTCTGTTCGAGCGCCTTCCATTGGCGAAAAGGTGCCTATTCAGCTTAAGAACAATGGATTTGTTCGTTTCTTCGAACCCATCACCAAAATTTTCCAGCTCCCCTCCTATTTCGAATTCGATCTCACGCCTTTCATAGCGGTATTCTACCCTATCCTGTTTGCATATTGCCTAGGCGATGCCGGCTATGGTGCTGTTCTTACCTTGGCCGCTCTTGCACTTGGAATTTTCCGGAAAGACTGGGTTACTGCGAGTCTGGGCTTAATTCTGGGCATTACCACAGGAATTGTGGGGTTGATTAAATCAGGTAGCTTATTTGGAATTGCCCTCAGCGTAGATAGCCAATTCCCTTGGGCTAGAAAATTGGCTAATTGGGTCATTATTCCAGATGACACCTCCTTTGCGTGGAATGCCTTCAACGTGGCTCTACTTATTGGGTTGATTCAAATTTTTACCGGATTGTTCATCGCCATTGTGAAAACCATTCGATTCAAAGGTTGGCTACTGAGTCTATCTCATTTTGGCAAGTTGTTGATTGTAAGCGGTTCAGTAGGCCTCTTTTTAGTGAATAAATCTGAAATAGAAGATGTTACTTGGTCTGTTTTACTTCAAAGCCTGCTTATTCTTGGGCTCATTCTCGTGGCTTTCTTTCATGATATGAGCCAATCTCTAATCCCTAGAGTGGCTGGAAGCATTTTGCCTTTGTTCTTCATTTTCACGGGATTATTGGGAGATGTGCTCTCGTATGTCCGCCTTTTTGCTTTGGGTGTGGCCAGCGCAGTTCTTGGATTGGTAGTGAATCAAATTGGCGGGCAGATGTGGAGTAATTCTTGGATGATGAACAGCTTGGCTATACTGTTTCTGCTTTTCGGCCATGGACTCAATTTCGCATTGGCCGCATTGGGCTCATTTGTACACCCATTGCGACTCACCTTCGTAGAATTCTATAATAATGCCCAATTTGAAGGCGGTGGGGTAGCCTATAAAGCCTTTGGAAAAACCTCAGAACAAAACCAATAAATAATGGAAGAACAACTGATTGTCAACAATATGCCTACAATTATGGCCTTCATTGGAATGGGGTTATTGATTGGGCTTTCTGGTGCAGGAAGTGCCATTGGCACGGCTACAGGAGCCATGGCAACCGTGGGTGCAATTCGGAAGAAACCGGAGTCTTTTGGCAGCTTTATCGTCCTTTCTGCCCTACCAGGAACCCAAGGCCTTTATGGTTTTGCAGGATTTTATTTCCTACAAGATCTCATCGGAGTCAATATGAGCATGCTCCAAGGGGCTGCCATTTTGGGCAGTGGTTTGGCCCTCGGACTGGCGGGTTTGTTTTCAGGAATGTATCAAGGAAGAGTGTGTGCATCAGGAATAGACAGCATAGGCTCAGGAAATGATGTGTTCGGTAGAACGCTCATCTTGGCTGTTTTTCCGGAGCTCTATGCCATCATCGCATTTGCAGCCTTATTCTTGATTAGAGCCTTGGTCTAATGCGCTCTGCCCACTTCCACTCGGTACTGCTAGCATTGGATTTTTCCAAAGCAGACCATGATTTGCTCAACTTTCTTTGCAGTTGGTCAAAATGGTGTTCGGTTGACCGGGTGTATTTGGTGCATATTACAGAAGATTTCACGCTTCTTCAGCTGCCTCAGCACCTCTATAATCTTCCGGCTGATGAAGAACTCGAAGAACAAATTCGCCAAAAAGCAGAGCAATACCTTCCCCACTTGATGCACAAGGTGCAAATAGAAGTACATGAAGGAGAAGTGTATGAGAAGCTGCTTAGAATAAGCCGAATAAAAGAATGTGATCTCCTTATTTTAGGACAGAAGCCCTTGCAAGATGGATCTGGTCTCATGCCAAGGCGGCTGCTTCGCCATTCTAGTTCAAGCGTTTTATTGGTTCCAATTCATAAGAATTATAAACTCGAGAAAATTATGTGTGCCATCGACTTCAGTGCGCATTCTGCCTTGGCGGTGCAACTGGCTTCTGGCTTAAACGGCGGTCAGTCGCAGCTGTATTGTATGCACTGGTACCGAAGTTCGTTTTCGTTTATGCACTCTGCTGAAAGCAATCAAGAAGCTGCTGAACACCTCAAGCGACGTGCTGAGGAATTATGGATTTCTTTCAAAAGAGATCTTCAAGTTGGTGAATCTGAATTTCTATTGAATCCAATTGATGGGCAAGGGGTAGACGATTTGGTTCTCGCATCTATACAGTCAATAGGCTCCGACCTTCTCGATTTGGGATCAAAAGGTCAAACAGCCTCGCTTTCTGTATTAATTGGCTCTTTTGCTGAGAAAATTGCCGAGCACCCCATGGGTATTCCTCTTTTAATTGTTCGGAAAAAAGGAGAAAACTTAGATCTGGTGCGGTGGCTGATTGACTTTGCATCGCATTGAGACTTAGAACAGACTGAGCTGTTATTGGTCGCTTTTTAATAAGTATCATTGCGA
>CAZDPF010000120.1:0-7385 GCA_964507215.1 uncultured Chryseobacterium sp.
CTTTTTGAGCGCTAATATACTAAAAATATTAGGTGTGTTTGCGGAGAATCAGAAAGAAATTAATTGTTCTATTCTCCTCACCTCATCTATACCAGCCTCAACAGCCATCCAAGCAGCGGTATCTGTTTCGGCCAAGGCGGTAAACTCAAAGCGGCTTCCCATGAGCAACAGCACTTTATGGGCTTTGGCCGGTTGTGCATCAAGCACCAAAGCCAATAACGGGCCTACAAAGAGAAAGAGAAGGCTATTGAGACAACGCCTTGATTTGCTCCAAGAAAGTAGCAGCATCTTGGCGCCGATAGGGTATGTCTCCTTGTAATTCTCTTTGTTCGTTGAGCACAATAATTTTTGGGAATGCCCCATTGCTATTGAATTCTTCGGCCAACGACTCGTTGTGCCGGGTTTGGTTTTCGTCTAGTTTGTTTTCCTTCCGCATGGGGAAGTCGAGATAGAGTACCGCCAAATGCCCTGGCGCGTAGGCCATAAAAGCATCACTTAGCAACACCTCTTTTTTGAATTGCATGCAGGGCTTGCACCAATCAGAACCTGCAAAAACCACCACTATGGGCACGTGATTTTCACGGGCATACGCCAGGCTTTTGTCTATTTCTTCAAACCAAAAGGGTGGGTTCTCATGAGCCGCTTCTTGCGCATGACCTTGCTGCAAGAGGAAACACAGTGAAAAAAAGAGCAAAAGGCTTTTCATGGAGCGTGCGAAAATACCCACAGAATAAGCAGTGAGCAATGACTTGTATTGCAAGATTGAACGCTACACCTTGACATATCGTATAGCTTGGCTCATTTTGTTGGAATAGCAGGATACGCGCCACCTGTTTTAGCCATTATCTTTAGAGCCCCACCACCTTCTTCTCTATGGAATTGCTTCGCGAAATGATCATCATGCTCGGCTTGGCCGTGCTTGTAGTGCTACTTTTTAATCGCTTTCGACTACCGGTTATTCTCGGATTCTTGCTCACCGGACTGATCGCAGGTCCCACTGGCCTTCATTTGGTGGCTGATGAAGAGGGCATTCATTTGCTCTCAGAGATTGGGGTGGTTTTGCTCTTGTTCGTCATTGGCTTAGAGTTCTCCCCTAAAGATTTTCTCGCCATGCGCAGAACGGTACTGCTCGGAGGCGGCGTTCAAGTGGGCTTAAGCATTGCACTCACTTTGGGCATTGCACTTTTGGCAGGCCTATCGATGGAAGAAGGCATCTTCTTGGGCTTTTGCATCAGTCTAAGTAGCACGGCCATCGTATTGCGCGTGCTTCAAGACAAACAGCAAATTACCAGTCCGCACGGACGCAATGCCTTGGGTATTCTCATTTTTCAAGACATCATAGTAGTGCCCATGATGTTGCTCACCCCCATTTTGGCCGGACAAGGAGGAGCAGTGGGCACCGCTGTTTTATGGCTGTTGGGGAAGATGGCTGGGGTGGGACTTTTGCTGTACTTAATTGCTCAATTTATTCTGCCTCGCTTGCTTGATGAAGTAGCCAAAGCCAAAAGTCGTGAGCTTTTTGTGCTCACTACGGTGCTTATCTGCTTTAGCGTGGCGGGACTTACCTATTCCCTTGGGCTCAGCCTTGCGTTGGGTGCATTTTTAGCCGGATTGCTGTTGGCCGATAGTGATTACAGCCACCAAGCCACGGGCAACATCCTACCTTTTCGGGAAGTGTTTACAAGCTTTTTCTTCATTTCTATAGGTATGCTACTCGATCTGCGGTTTTTTATTCAACATCTTCACTTCATTTTGCCCTTGGCCCTTCTGGTGGCTTTGATGAAAATTTTGGCGGCAGGTGGAGCGGCCTGGTTGCTCAAATACCCCTTGCGCACCACCTTGCTCACAGGTTTTGCCCTGTTTCAAGTGGGTGAATTTGCCTTTGTTTTAGCGGGTGTAGGCCAGTCTTATTTTTTGCTTGATGAGGTGCTTTCACAGTACTTCTTGTCGGTCTCTATTCTCACCATGGCGGCTACTTCTTGGGTGATGAGTAAAAGTGCGGTTTGGGCAGACTGGTTTGCCGGAAAGGCGATGCCCAATGCTTTGAAAAGATCTGGTAACACAGATTCTATAAAGGCAGAAGTGGAGGCCAAGGCACTCAGAGATCATCTTATTGTTATCGGATTTGGCTTGAACGGCACCAATGTGGCGCGAGCAGCAGAGGAAAGCGGAATTCCTTATGTGGTGCTCGATATGAATGCCGACCGGGTAAAAGAAGAAAAGCGCAAAGGAGTGCCTATTGTCTTTGGCGATGCACAAGATCCCTTTATTCTAGAGCACCTGCACGTGTATAGCGCCAGGGTTGCGGTGGTGGCTATTTCTGATCCACAGGCCACGCGAAAAATTGTGGCGAGTATTCGCAGCATCTGCCGCACAGTTTTTGTCATTGTGCGAACGCGCTTTGTAAAAGAGATAGATGAGCTGATGCGCTTGGGAGCCGATGAGGTGATTCCCGAAGAATACGAGACCTCCATTGAGATTTTCACCCGTGTGCTCAACCGCTACTTGGTTCCCGAAGACGATATTGATCAATTCACCGAGGCCTTCCGATCGCGGAACTATCAGATGCTCAGGCCCGTTTCCAGCCATCGGGCGAGAACCAATAGCAGCCTTAATCTGCCTGAACTTCGTATTACTTGTTTGCGCATACATCATACGGTTAAAGGATTAACAGGTTTAAGCTTGGCAGAATCTGCACTGAGACAGCGCTTCGGAATCAATTTGATGGCCCTTCAAAGGGGAGAAGAAATTCTCACAGATATCGGACCGCAGACGGTGGTGGAAGTAGATGACCTTCTCTACGTTTTAGGAAAGCCTGATGCTATTAGCAGCCTAAATAAAACCTTGAAAGACCCGAAGACTTTGCGTGAATAATGGCCTGCTCTAGCCCCTTAAAATGTGAATAATTCTAAGCAAGCAGCTACGCATTTTGCATTCTTCCTCTCATCTTGCATCAGCAAATGGCTTCATCACTTCGGTTAGATTGGGCGGGCATTTCACTGCAGCTTCATGCAGACCACAGCATTGAGTGGCCCAGTGGCGAGTTGCTTATTGCTGATGTGCATTTGGGCAAAGCCATGCATTTTAGAAAACATGGTCTGGGCGTTCCGCAGGCCATTGCAGAAGCAGAGCTGCAGCGTTTGAATGATCTATTGGAAGCCCATCCTACCCGAAAGCTGATTATTCTGGGTGATTTGTTTCATTCAGCACCCAATGCAGAATGGGACATGTTCTTACAATGGCTTGAAAACCATCCTGATTTGAAAGTCTTGGTGGTGTTGGGCAATCACGACGCCCATTTAAAGAAGCCATTGCACCCGCGCATGCAGATCGTAGCTCAATGGGTTCTCAATGGCATTCAATTGCAACATCAGCCTGAAGAAACAGAAGACGTGGCCATCATCTGCGGCCATATTCATCCGGCCTATCGCTTGAAAGGTCGTGGAAAGCAATCGCTGACCCTCCCTTGTTTTTTTATCAGTAGGCACACCTTAATACTGCCGGCTTTTGGTCGCTTTACAGGCAAGCACATTCTTCAGCCAATGGCCGGCCAAAAGGTGGCAATCAGCAGCGGTAAACAGCTACAATTGTTGGAATTCTAGAGCTCGTCGAGCACTTGGCTGACGCTTTGCCACTTCAAAATCATTTCTCTTAGCTCATTGATTTTGAGTGGCTTGGTCATGAAGTCGTTCATGCCGGCATCCAAAGCCATATTCCGATCATCTTGGGTAGAATTGGCCGTAAGCGCAATAATAACGGGACGGTGATTGACCTCGGCCATGATGCGTCTGGTAGACTCTATGCCATCCATCACTGGCATTTGAAGATCCATGAAAACCATGTGAAAATTGCCTTCTTTCACCATATCGAGGGCGATCTGACCGTTCTCAGCCATAGACGAAGACAGTCCAAGGCTATTGAACATCATTTCGATAAGCTTTCGATTGACAGGATTGTCTTCCACCACTAGAATTCGCAGTTTGCTGTTCACGGGTTTTTCCTCTTCTGCCTTGGTCAACTGCACTTTTTCAAGACTGAATTTGAATCCCATGGTGTGAGCCGGACTGCCGAGCGCGATGATTTCCCCACCCAAGGCGCGAACAATTTGCGACGCCATGTGCAATCCCATAGCTTGGGTGTCATAGCGTAAAATGCGGGTGGAGTTGAGCCTTCCACGGGTGTCTTTGTATAGTCCCACCAAACGATCGTCTATGTAACCAGGCTCAAAATGAAAGACTACTTCCAACACTAGATTTTGCGAAGAATCACCTCCCAAACGAGCTTCCACTGCCAATTCGCCATGATTCACCGCCCGCACCAACAGACCTCCCAAGTGAGAAAGCGCTTGCTTCAATTTCATTCCATCGCCTCGTACCAATTCAGGTAGCGGCTCATCCAGCGTAAGCTTCAGCTTGATGGGCTTGTCTTCTTTAATAGACTCCAGTGAGACCATCAACCGACTGAACACTTCATGCAGTGAGAAATTCTCTTTTCTGATTTGGATGTCTTCGGCTTCCAACTCAGAAAAGCTCAAAATTTCATTGATCACATTGGTCAAGTGCTCGGCATGCTTGCGAATGCTGCCTATCTGTTTCTTCAAATTGCCTTCAGACACATTGCGTTCTACCAGCGTAGAAACCCCTAAAATGGCATTGAGCGGGGTGCGCAACTCATGGCTCATATTGGAGATGAACTCTGTTTTAGAGCGAGAAGAAGCTTCAGATTTCCACAGTAGGCGCTGCTGATTTAAGCCAAATCGATAAGAGAGCAGCAAAGACTGCGTGATAAAGAATACCACGTACAATATGAAGAGCAAAATGGGCTGTGGCGGAATAACGCGCCAGAATTCTAGAATGAGAATGGTGAAGGCTGAAATAAGCAAGAGGCTGGAATTCAAGGCCAGTCCGGCGCCCAATCTCCTTCGGTAAGCGGCTAGAATAAATATAACCAGTCCGTAGATCATAAAAGAAGAAGCGGCCACCAAGAAGACCGGGAATATGGCGGTGAAATAATAAACCGGAAGCAGCACTACCAGCATCTGAAAAACAGAGATGTATTGAAAAATGCGCAGTGCGGTAAGGTTAACTTCTTCTGGGTAGAGGTGGCGCAAGAAGGCCGAGAACAAGAGCACGCTGAGGTAAAGAGAGAGGTATTCGAGACGAATGGCCAAGTGAAAATTGAGCTCTGGGGCCAGCTCGTGCAGCACATAGGATTGCGAGCCAATGACTCTATAGGCATAGGCCACACAGAACAAGGAAAAATAGAGCACGGCTAAGTCTCGCCGATCGTATATGAAAAGGCCAAGGAAAAAGAGACCGCCAATCACTAGTCAACCCGAAAGCAGCATAACCCAGGCAGATTCGCGTTTGCGCTCGAAGCTCATAGTTTCAAAAGGCCCAATAATAATGGGCATGGACAAGCCCCCTTTGAGATGTTCGAAATTGCTCACGTGTAAAGTGAGGGTGAGTGAATCACCGGGGGCGTTCACTGGAACTATTTTAGGTATCCATTTGGGGATGGCAGACGACTTTTTCTTACCCGGCACGCCATTTTGGGAGACCAACTCGCCATTGGCATACAACCTGTAGGCCGTGTACATGTCCGGTATCTTCAATCCGAGCTCCGGTCGATTGGCTGGCACAAATACTTTTACTTGGTAGGAGGCATATCCGAAAGCTGTCCAGCGCGTGCCAAAACCTTCTATATCATTCCACAAAGTATTGAGCCGAACCCGAAAATTGTCTTCAACAGATTGGGTGCTGTCGGGGTCAATGAAATTACTCGGATAGAAATCCCAGTAACCGTCTAGGGCATACGGACCTTGTCGCCAGAAATCTTTTTGGCTGAGGTCTATGGTGCTCATGGCAGAAATGCCAAAAGGCCAAGCCAAAAGAAGCCAGTAGAAAGCCTTTCGCCAATGCGAAACTCGCCTTTCTGTGCTCATAAACTGTAGACTGCCACCATTTGACGAAGTTAACAAAGGCTGGCATTGGCCATGGTGAATTCCCACATCTTTCTATGAGCGCGTTTAACAAGGTATTAACTACATCGAATGTGTAGAGTTAATTGTTTTGCCGTTGCTTGCAGTAAGACTTCAACAATCGATTTTCTAAGGTATGAACACCCAAGTTCAAGAACTCAATGAACGCATTGCCAGTGAAAGTGCGTTTATAGACCTCCTTCACATGGAGCTCGGCAGAAAGATTGTGGGTCAACGCCATATGCTTGATCGCCTGCTTATTGCCTTGCTCAGCAACGGCCATATTTTGCTTGAAGGCGTACCCGGTTTGGCAAAAACTTTGGCCATCAAGAGCTTGGCGCAAGCCATTCAGGCCAGTTTCTCACGCTTGCAATTCACGCCAGACCTTTTGCCAACAGATCTCTTGGGCACGCAGATTTACAATATGCACAAGGGAGAGTTTCACGTGAAGAAGGGTCCCATTTTCGCCAATTTTATCTTGGCTGATGAAATCAATCGCGCCCCGGCCAAGGTGCAAAGTGCCCTCTTGGAGGCCATGCAAGAGCAACAAGTGACCCTGGGCGATGAAACCCATCTCTTGCCTCAGCCCTTCTTGGTATTGGCCACCCAAAATCCGGTAGAACAAGAAGGAACTTACCCGCTTCCTGAAGCACAGATGGACCGTTTCATGCTCAAGGCCGTAATAAAGTATCCCAAGCTTGAGGAAGAAAGAGAAATCATCCGCAGACAGCTTAAAGCCGAAGAAGAGCCCATCAAAGCCGTGGTGAGTTTGCAGCAGATTGCCAATGCACGAGCGGTGATTCAAGACATTTATGTAGACCAGAAAATTGAGCAGTACATCCTCGATTTGGTCTTCGCTACACGCCAGCCAGATCAATATCGCCTCGAGCGCCTCAAACCATTGATCAGTTTTGGAGGATCGCCCAGGGCGTCTATCAATTTGGCCAAAGCGGCTCGGGTGCACGCCTTCATCCAGCATCGCGGTTATGTGATTCCAGAAGATGTGCGCGCCATAGCCACAGATGTGCTTCGGCATAGAATCGGACTGACCTATGAAGCGGAGGCAGAAAACATGCAAACAGAAGACATCATCCGCGAAATTCTGGATGCCGTAGAAGTACCGTAATCGGCCATGGATACGAGGGAACTGCTAAAGAAGGTTCGGCGAATAGAAATCAAGACCAACCGCTTGAGCCGACACCTCTTCTCTGGGGAGTACCACAGCTCCTTCAAAGGACGAGGAATGTCGTTCAGCGAGGTGCGGGCCTACACTTATGGCGATGATATACGTGCTATTGATTGGAATGTAACCGCCAGGTTGCGAGAGCCCTATGTAAAGGTCTTTGAAGAAGAACGAGAGCTCTCTTTAATGATTGTGGCCGATATCAGCGGCTCCGGAAACTTT
>CAZDPF010000121.1:0-2065 GCA_964507215.1 uncultured Chryseobacterium sp.
CCCTAAACTTCCAAACCTCTTTCAAGCTTCTCCTCCATTCACCTTACTTTAGGGCTCGTTTACAAAGGTTGTACGCATGCATATCGCTATTGCAGGAAACATCGGCTCGGGCAAAACCACGCTCACCGAAATGCTGTCTAAACATTACAAGTGGGTGCCTCATTATGAAGACGTCACCGACAATCCGTACCTCGATGATTTCTACACCTCCATGCAGCGCTGGTCTTTCAACCTGCAGATTTACTTTCTGCAAAGTAGGTTTAAGCAGGTAAGAGAAATTCGCGAGAGCGGCAAAAACGTGATCCAAGACCGCACGATTTACGAAGATGCCTACATCTTCGCGCCCAACTTGCATGCGATGGGACTGATGCCCGAGCGCGATTTCAAAAACTTTCAGTCGTTGTTTGAGCTGATGGAACCTTTCTTACAGCCTCCTGATTTGCTCATCTACCTCCGCGCCAGTGTACCCACCTTGGTAGCTCAAATTCAGAAGCGCGGCCGTGCCTACGAAGCCGGCATTCGCATAGACTACCTCAACCGCCTCAACGAGCGCTACGAAGCCTGGATTACCACCTACAACAAAGGCAAAGTGATGTTTGTAGATGTGGATGTGAACAAATTCGGAGAGAAGCCGGAAGATCTCGGACAAATTATGGAAAGGATAGAGGCCGAAGTGAATGGCCTCTTTTAACGCCATTCGCTTCGGCCTCTGCCAAAAGTCTGTGTAAGCCTTGGGGTATTAACCCAAATCTTGGCAATTCAGCAATCCGGTAATGGTTTTATCAGGGTGCACTTCAAAACTGAAAGTGGCTTCCATGCCCTTTTCCATGCCCTCAAAGTTGGCATAGCCCCTTCCGATGAAGGTGTTGCCATGCGACCACACATGCTCAGCCAAGAATTCAATCTTCATCTTCTCTTCGCCATTGCCAAAAGCGTACTTGCCCAAGCGCTCATCAGTTAGCTGCAGATGAAAATCAAATAGACGTCCGTTGCGTACAGAAAACTGCACATTCTCTACCTCTACTTTCTCTACTACGCCAACAGGACCCCCTACGGCAAAGTTGGCGTTGCTGCTGTTAAAGCTCATATAGCCTTCGCCAATACCCATCATCTCAAGCTGTTCAGCTGCACTCACTGCACCATGCTGGTTCATGGCCGTAGAATGCCCGCCTTTAACGGCAATGTGCGGAGCAATGATCAAGGCCACGATAGAGGTGAGCTTGATCAAGATATTCATAGAAGGACCAGAGGTGTCTTTAAAAGGATCACCTACCGTATCTCCGGTAACAGAAGCCTTGTGGGCATCAGACCCTTTGTACTCCATTTTACCGTCAATCATTACCCCAGCTTCAAAGCTCTTCTTGGCATTGTCCCAAGCACCACCGGCATTGTTCTGGAACATTCCCATCAACACCCCACTCACCGTAATTCCGGCCAATAATCCGCCCAGGGCTTCAGGACCGAAAAGGAATCCTACCAAAGCTGGGCTGATGATGGCGATGGCACCGGGTGCAATCATCTCACGAATAGAGGCAGCAGTAGAGATTTCCACACATTTCTCATACTCTGGCTTGGCCTTGCCTTCCATAATACCTGGAATTTCTTTGAACTGCCTGCGCACTTCTTTCACCATATCCATGGCGGCACGACCTACAGCGGCAATGGCCAGAGAAGAGAAAATGAAAGGAATCATTCCCCCTACAAACAACATGGCCAATACTTCAGCCTTGTAGATATCGATGCCGTCAATGCCGGCCAAACCCACATAGGCGGCAAACAGCGCCAAGGCTGTCAAGGCCGCAGAAGCAATGGCAAAACCCTTTCCGGTAGCAGCGGTAGTATTGCCTACAGCATCTAGATTATCGGTGCGTTGGCGTACTTCTTTGGGCAGACCACTCATCTCGGCAATACCCCCTGCATTGTCTGCAATAGGACCGAAAGCGTCAATGGCCAACTGCATGGCGGTGGTGGCCATCATACCCGCAGCAGCAATGGCTACTCCGTATAAACCAGCCACGGCATAAGAACCGTAAATACCGCTGGCCAACACCAAGATGGGAAGCAC
>CAZDPF010000121.1:2165-7370 GCA_964507215.1 uncultured Chryseobacterium sp.
TTGAGGGCCTTTTGTACCGAAGCCGTTTCGCTATTGATGCGTACGAAGAAAGTGCCGACGATGGAGAAAATGATGCCCAATCCCGCGATGATCATGGGGAGTAAGATGGGCGCGATGCCATTAAAATTGTCAGCCGATTGTACCTCGCGGCCCAATACCATGGTAGCGAGAATGGTAGCCACATAAGAACCGAAGAGGTCGGCGCCCATACCAGCTACATCGCCTACGTTATCGCCAACGTTATCGGCAATGGTGGCCGGGTTGCGTGGATCGTCTTCTGGAATACCTGCTTCTACCTTCCCTACCAAGTCGGCCCCTACGTCGGCGGCCTTGGTGTAGATACCTCCACCCACACGGGCAAAGAGGGCGATAGACTCAGCACCTAAAGAAAAGCCTGCCAATACTTCCAGGGCGGTTTCCATGCTGTCATACATTCCAGAGAACACAATAAACAGCACGCTGAGGCCAAGAACGGCCAAACCAGCTACGCCGAGGCCCATTACGGTTCCGCCGGTGAAAGAAACTTTCAAGGCTTGCGCCAGTGAAGTTCTGGCTGCTTGGGTGGTGCGCACATTGGCTTTGGTAGCGATGTTCATTCCAATCCAACCTGCGAAGGCAGAGAAAAACGCGCCGATGAGGAAGCTGATGGCGATCACCCAGTCTGAGTGCTCCACCAAAGTTCCAGACCAACCCAACAGCACGGCGGCGATTACGGCAAAAATGCCTAGTACACGCCATTCTGCTCGGAGAAATGCCAAGGCACCGCGAGCAATATAGCCCGCCAATTCTTGCATGTTTGCGTCTCCTGCATCTTGCTTCGAAACCCAAATGGCCTTGAAGATCATTACCAGCAGGCCAACGATTCCCAGCGCGGGAACCAGGTACACCATTTCGCTCATGGCTCTCTTAAATTAGTGAGGTCGTAATGTTAAAGGGCCGCAAATATAGGGCGTAGACCCCAACCCCCTCAGTCACCTATCTTTGCGAAAATTTTCAACGCACATGGTGCATATTCAGCGGCGGGAACGCTTCAGCGCTGCGCATCAGCTCTACAATCCGAACTGGAGCGAAGACAAAAATCGCGAGGTCTTTGGGCATTGCGCCAATAAGTATTACCACGGTCACAATTTCAATTTGATCGTAACAGTGAAGGGAGAAATTAATCCTGACACTGGTTTTGTGATGGATTTGCAGGTCTTGCGCGACCTCATTCGGCAGCATGTGATACAGCATGTAGACCACCGAAATTTGAATATGGACGTGCCCTTTATGCAAGGGAAGATGGCGTCTACCGAAGTGTTGGCGGTAGAGATCTGGAAGATTCTTGCGCCTTTGATTGCCGAGGAGGGTGCTTTCTTGCATTGCATTCGCCTAGAAGAAACCGAAAACAACTTTGTTGAATACTACGGATGATGAAGAAAGCTTACGTTTTTCCCGGCCAAGGCGCCCAGTTCAGCGGAATGGGCAAAGATTTAATGGAGCAATCAGCTGCTGCTCGTGCCCGCTTTGAAGAAGCCGATGATTTGTTGGGCTTTTCCATAAGCAAAATCATGTTTGAAGGCACGGCCGACGAACTGAAAGCTACTCGGGTAACCCAGCCCGCTGTGTTTCTACATTCTATGGCTGCCGTGGCGGCTTTGGGCGAAAGCTTTCAACCTGATATGACCGCTGGGCACTCGCTGGGTGAATTCAGCGCCTTGGTGGCTGCCGGCAGCCTGAGTTTCAAAGACGGACTCCTCTTGGTTTCGCAACGTGCCGAAGCCATGCAGAAAGCCTGTGAGGCCGAACCTTCCACCATGGCAGCGGTACTTGGCTTGGCCGATGAAGTAGTAGAAGAAGTATGTGCATCAGTTAAAGGTGTGGTGGTAGCGGCCAACTATAACTGTCCGGGTCAGTTGGTAATATCAGGTGCCTTGGCTGCGGTGCAAGAAGCGGCAGAAAAAATGAAGGCAGCCGGTGCCAAGCGGGCGTTGTTGTTGCCTGTGGGCGGTGCTTTTCATTCGCCTTTGATGGCTCCGGCGGCTTCGGAGCTCCGTGCTGCTATTGAGGCTACTCATTTTGCCGCTCCGCTTTGTCCGGTTTACCAGAACGTCACAGCGGCCCCTTCTACAGAGCCAAAGCAGATACAAACCTTATTAATTGAGCAGCTTACTGCGCCGGTGCGCTGGACGCAGAGCGTGCAGCGCATGGTGGCCGATGGCGCCACCGAGTTCACAGAACTCGGTCCCGGCGCAGTGTTAAAAGGCCTCATCAAGAAGATTGCCCCTGAAGCTCAGTTCGGCGAATGAAGATCGAGGTCAGCAGTCCGTCTAATATTGCCTTGGTGAAATACTGGGGCAAACACGGCCAACAACTTCCGCTGAATCCTTCGGTATCTTTTACCCTGAGTGCCGCCCAAAGCATTACCGAAATCGATTGGCAGGAGGCAGATGCATTTGGCTTTCAGTTTTCTTTTGAGGGGCAGGCCAAACCTGCTTTTGAGCCCAAGCTGCAAGCATTTTTTGAACGCATCGCACATCTGGCCCCGGAGCTGAAGCAGGTGCAACTGCGCATCAATTCGCGCAACACCTTTCCACATAGCAGTGGCATCGCTAGCTCAGCCTCCGCTTTTAGCGCATTGGCCATTGGCATAGCCGAAGGCTTGCGCCATTTGCGACATGAAGAAGGTATTAACATCCACTTGGCTTCTGAAATGGCGCGTTTGGGAAGTGGAAGCGCCTGTAGATCAGTCTTTCCTCAGGCTGCTTTTTGGGGCGCTCATGCCGGAGTTCCTGCAAGTACTGACCTCGCGGCCATTGGCGTGGCTGATCAATTGCACCCTGTTTTTAAAAGCTATCGAGACACCATACTGTTGGTAGATGAAGGTGTGAAATCTGTCTCTTCTACAGCAGGACATGCCCTGATGAACGGACATGTTTTTGGCGCTGCGCGCATTGATCAGGCTTTTGCGCATAGTCTGCAAATGCTCCACATATTGGAGCAGGGTGATCTAGAGGCCTTTGTGCACATGGTAGAATTAGAAGCTCTCACTTTGCATGCATTGATGATGAGTGCCGATCAACCTTATTTGCTCATGCGCCCGGGAACCGTTGGAATTCTTGAGGAAGTTCGCCGTTTTCGCCATGAAACCGGAGAACCCGTGGCCTTTACTTTGGATGCGGGTGCCAACGTGCATCTTTTATTCCCTGAACAAGCTGAACAAAGGGTGAATAATTGGGTTGAGGAAGTGCTCTCCGCCTATTGTGGCAAGCGTTACCTTTGCGACCAGGTTGGAGACGGCCCCACTTGGAAATCAAGCGTATGAACGTCAGTCAAGACGCCCTGTTTTACGCCAAAATCTTGCTCTTCGGAGAATACGGTATTATCCGTGACTCCATGGGTTTGAGCATCCCCTTCAACTATTATGAAGGGGCTTTGCGCAAAGCTGAAAAGCCAGACGCACAGCAGGCCCAAAGTACCGAGCATATTCAAGCGTTTTTGAAGCATTTGCAGCAACAAGCGCAAGAAGGCACATTACCCTGCGAATTAGACCTAAAGCGTCTGCAAGCCGATTTACAGCAAGGCATGTATTTCGATTCCAGCATTCCCCAAGGCTTTGGCGTGGGATCGTCAGGGGCTTTGGTGGCCGCCATCTACGACCGCTATGCGGTAGACAAGATTGAAAGCAAAGCCGATCTTCCACAGGATGACATCAAGCGATTGAAAGGTATTCTCGGTCAGATGGAATCGTATTTCCACGGCAAGTCTTCTGGCCTAGATCCATTGATCTGCTACCTACGTCTTCCGGTGCTGATTAAATCTCCCGATGAATTGGGAACCGTGCAACTGCCTGCTCACAGTCAAGGCAAAGGCGGTATTTTCTTACTCAACTCAGGAGCCCCAGGCTCTACCCAAAGCATGGTGAACATCTTCATGGAAAAGATGAAGCACGAAGGCTTCCGTTCTATGTTGAAGGAGCAGTTTACCAAATACAACGACGCCTGTATTCAGTCCTTTTTGAAAGGCGAGTTGCGCGGATTGTTCCGCAACCTGAAGAAACTCAGCACGGTACTTCTCGATAATTTCAGTCCGATGATTCCTGAGCCCTTTCACGCCCTTTGGCAGCAGGGCATTGAAAGCGGTGATTACTATCTCAAATTGTGTGGTTCAGGAGGAGGTGGATTTGTTTTGGGCTTTACCCGCGATTACGAAAAAGCCCAGCAACTGCTCAGTGAGTATCGGCCAGAGTTGATCCAACGCCTTTGAGCTGATGCGGCGCGCCAACCGCCTGCTGCTGCTAAAAACCATCGCCTTGCTTTCTATGGTGCGCTGGTGGAATATTCTCCTGCTCATTGCCGCTCAGTACCTCACTTCCGTTTTCGTTTTACAGTCGCCCAGTTTGTGGAAACACACCTTGATGGATGTTTTCTTGCACCTCTTGGTGCTGTCTACTTCTTTGGTGGTGGCCGCAGGGTTTATCATCAACAACTTCTACGACAAAGAGAAAGATCTGGTCAACAGACCGCATCAAACGGCCTTTGAACATTTGGTGAGCCAGCCTACTGCACTCAATTTTTACTTGTTCTTCAACTTGGCCGCGTTGGTGATTGCTGCCGGAATCTCTTTTCGGGCGGTACTGTTTTTTGCCGCTTATGCTTTGGCCTTATGGCTCTATTCGCACAAAGTGAAGCGCTTGCCCATGGTGGCCAATTTGGTCAAAGGCTTGCTGAGTTTTGTGCCCTTTTTTGCAGTGTTCATCTACTACAAATTGCCCCATTGGGAACTGGTTTTCTATGCCTTATTCCTTTTCACCTTAGAGCTGAGCAGAGGTTTGGTGAAAGATGTGATCGGATTGAAAGGAGCGGTGGTATTTGGCTATCCCACCGTTCCCGCAAGAACCGGAGACTTGGGTTTGCAGCGCCATTTGTTGATGGTCAATCTGTGGAGTTGGCTGTTCGGTGCCGGATTAATTCTCTTAAATGGCCCTATGCACTGGGGAATACTGTTATACCTGGCTTTGATGCTCTTGTTACAAGCCCTTACAACGTGGAAGCTGCCTACTTGGGTAGAAGTGCCTGAAAAAGCCAATCGCCTGCACAGCATCTACAAACTGGTTTTGATTGGAGGCGTGGTTCTTTTGCCCTTATTGCATTGAATGATGCATGAATGGAAAGCCTTTGTTGTTCTTTCTATTCACAAAAACGGTCAACACTAATCAGGGATTGA
>CAZDPF010000122.1:0-7271 GCA_964507215.1 uncultured Chryseobacterium sp.
TTATTGGCCTTTCTGTTTATTCAACAAGGCCAAAACAATCACCGTAAGACAGATAATGGCAACTATTTGAACCACCATTTTCTAGCTATTGAGGACTTTATCTAAGGCGCTATCGTACAATTCCCGATAGGTGTCTACATGATCCCAATCTTCATCGTCAATTCGAATGGAGCCTTTGGTGACATGGCCGAGTAGGTCGAATTCCACTCCGTTCAGCATCATCTGGTCAATGAAGGCATCTTCGTTTTCTTGGGCCACGCTCACCACTACCCGGCTCTGCGATTCACCAAAGAGGAAAGCATCCTTGCGGATGGCAGCATCAGAGGTAATATCGAAGCCTAAGCCGGAGGTAATTGATTTCTCCATCAAACAAACAAAGAGGCCCCCTTCGCTTACATCGTGTGCAGATTGCAGAACGCCAGCGCGAATGAGCATACGCACTTGCTCTTGCATGGTGTGCTCTTCTTCCAAACTAAAGAATGGTGCAGGAGAAGCTTCGATGCCTTGGATGTAAACCAAGTATTGCGAACTCGAAATATCATTGCGGTTCTCCCCAATGAGGTAGATCAGATCTCCTTTTTGTTTGAATGGAATAGTGGTTACATGCGATTTATCATCTACTAAGCCAATCATGCCAATAGTTGGGGTGGGGAAGACCGGCTCAGTGCGATCTTTTAGCACTGTTTGATTGTAGAAGCTCACATTGCCTCCGGTTACTGGGGTGTTGAAGCGTTCGCAAGCCTTTCCCATGCCTTTGATAGCGCCAACAAATTGCCAATACACTTCAGGATTGTAGGGATTGCCAAAATTGAGGCAGTTGGTAATTGCCGAAGGAACCCCTCCACTCACCGTAATATTTCGGGCCGCTTCAGCAACAGCAATCATGGCACCTACTTCGGGGTCAGCATTCACATAGCGGGAGTTGCAATCTACAGACATGGCCAAGGCGCGTTTTGAGCCTTTGATGTTCACAATGGCAGCATCTGTTGAGCGATTGGTGCTCATATTAATGGTGCCCACCATGGAGTCATATTGTTCGTAAACTCTGCGTTTAGAAGCAATATTGGGCAGCGCAATCATTTTCCGAGCTACTTCCTGTAGGTCTTCAGGAACCATTACACTATTGATGTCAAACGCTTGATAGGCTTTGTAGTAGGCAGGTGCTCGAAACTCACGATAGTAAACTGGAGCCCCTCCGCCCAGTACCAGGCTTTCAGCAGGAATCTCAGCTACCAATTCGCCATGCCAGAAATAGCGAAGAATACCATCGTCAGTGACTTCTCCGATGGGCTCACAGTGAATATCCCATTTGTCAAAAATGGCTTCCACTTCTGCTTCCCGTCCCTTTTTCACTACCGCCAACATGCGCTCTTGCGATTCGCTGAGGAGAATTTCCCAAGGTTGCATATCTGCCTGTCTGAGCGGTACACGATCGAGGTGGATGTTCATTCCTACTCCGCCCGCTGCACTCATTTCTGAAGTGGAACAAGTAATTCCGGCAGCGCCCATGTCTTGCATGCCAATGAGGGCATCGGAATTGGCCAATTCCATTGAAGCTTCAAGCAGCAATTTCTCTTGGAAGGGATCACCCACCTGAACGGCTGGAATGTCATTGGCACTGTCTTCAGACAAATCTTTAGACGCAAACGATGCCCCGTGAATACCATCCTTACCCGTAGAAGACCCAATGATGTAAACCAGATTTCCCGCACCACTGGCGGTGGCTCGAATCATTTTTCCAGTCTCTAGAATACCCGCAGAGAAGGCATTGACCAATGGATTTTGGCTATAGCAGGCATCAAAATACACTTCTCCTCCTACTACCGGAATGCCAAAAGAGTTGCCATAGTGGCCAATTCCCTTTACCACCCCATCCAATAACCATTGGGTACGTTTTTCAGTGGGAAGCCCAAAACGAAGCGAATTCATCTGGGCGATAGGACGAGCACCCATGGTAAAGATGTCGCGATTGATCCCTCCTACACCAGTAGCGGCCCCTTGAAAAGGCTCAAGTGCAGAAGGGTGGTTGTGACTCTCAATTTTAAAAGCACAAGCCAATCCATCGCCTATATCTACCAAGCCAGCGTTTTCCTCGCCAGCTTTCACCAGCATGTGCGGACCGTCTTTGGGGAGTGTTTTGAGCCAAACAATGGAGTTTTTGTACGAGCAGTGTTCGCTCCACATACCACTGTAAATGGCCAATTCAGTGAAGTTGGGCACTCTTCCCAAGACCTCTTGAATTTTTTCAAACTCTTCTGCCAAAAGGCCGAGTTCTTTTGCCACATTAAGATTTACGGGTTCTTGGTTGACAGCTGCTTGCATAATACGGGGTATTGCGACAAAGTTACACGCGAAAGCAGCTTAACCGAGGGAACGATGGGCTCCTTTTCGAGCAGTTTTCATGGTTTACTACAGATTAGGTGATTAGCCGATAAATGCATGGGAATGGAGGAAGAGGCTGCAAAATGTTAATGATAAGTTAAAAAATAAGAGATTACTTGATTTTTCACTTGTCTCTTTATGTAGTAAACATTCTGAATATCAAACATATAGAATCATTTTCTCCATTTTGGATTTTTTTAACCTACTCGAAAATCCAAAATGGAGAAAACCTTTTCGGCAGACGCCAAACCTTTGCTGTAGTTAAAGAGAGATAGCGTTCAATTATTCGCTCTGTGACATTGAGATTTTCATTGATTTCTGCTTGTTCAATAGCATTCAATTAGCTCGTTTTCAATCAAAAAATTATATGTTCACTTGGCCTGGTGGGCGGGGGAATCCCGCCACTACCAGGTCAAGAATTTTATTGTTTCTGGAAAAGGATTAATAGCCTTTGTACGGCACCTCTTCTTCTTTGAACCTAATGCCAAATTGCTGTAATTCTTCCAGCATTGGCTGATACACTTCTCTACTGATGGGCAGTTGAACACCGGGAGCTTGAATTACTCCTTCGGTGATCAATCGGGTAGCAATACCAACGGGCAAGCCAACGGTTTTACTCATGGCGGTATGCAAATCGTCATCGCCTAGAGCTACCATACTGCTTTCCATCATTTTTAACTCGTCATTTAACCGATAGCCGAATTTGTGGTACATCACAATCATGTCGCGATCGCCTTCTTCCATCTGCCATTTTTCTTCCAATCGCTTCTGTAGAATTTGAGCGGGTGTGGCATTTTCTAAGCCAATAGGCTCATGCTCTAGCAGTCCTAGCCATTCGATTTTTTCTAACAATTCACTGTCTTGTGGGATATGCAGATAGTGTTTGAGCTTTAATTCTACACTGTCTGTAGGATGGTAGGGTAGAAAAGTATTGGTGAATTGGCGGTAGGTCATTTGGCCTGATGACTCCAAACGATAGCTATCGTCAGTCATGCCCAAGGCCACAAAAACATTCCATGCCCTGCAAAAACCAGGTCTTCTCAATGTGCCGCGATAGATAGTGGGAATGCCATCAAGGCCATAAACCGAGCGGTATTTCAGCGAATCTCGATTGGCATACCCTTCAAATCGGCCGTATTCAGGGATTTCAATAAACTCAGTTCGGCGAAAAACGCGGTGGTAGGGGATGTATTTATACTGTCCTTCTTGAATAAATTTCACTGCACCACCACTTCCGGCTAGCACCACATTTCTGGGGTTCCAAGTGAATTTGTATTTCCAAGGATTATTGTCGCTACCAGGTGCCGGAAGCCCCCCGGTGAAGCTTTCGAAGATGGTCATTTCCCCGCCTTGATCGCGAATATGATCCAATATTTTCATGGCGCTCAGGTGGTCAATTCCCGGATCAACGCCTATTTCATTGAGCAAAATCACCCCAGCATCTTTGGCCCTTTGGTCAAGCGCTTGCACTTCAGCAGAAACATAGCTGGCGGTGACCATATGCTTTCCTAAGCCAATGCAGTCAATGGCTACTGGGTAGTGCATATGCGCCGGTAGCATAGAGATCACTATATCTGATTGGCTAATGGCCCGAACGCGGGAAATCTCATCGTTTACATCAAGTGGCAATGCGCAAGCACGGGGGTGATTCTGAATCTTGCGACGAATCAAGGCCTCATCTTGATCTGCTACCGTAATTGTCCAACCGTATCGTTCTGCATGGTTGAGCAGGTATTGAATCAGACTTGAAGTGGACCTTCCGGCACCAATCACCAGAATATTTTGCATGGAGGGCGTATTTGGGGGCCAAAGGTAATGGGCGCTATGGGTCCTACGAACTACCTTCGGCCCATGCGATGGTGGCTGTGCTTTTTATGCAGTTGGCAAATGGTAGCTCAGTCTACGCTAGCCGTTGATTTGCCCGAAGGAACTTACCAAATACATTGGAACGAATGGTTCTTAGGCAGTGCAACTACAGGGTTTCGTTTGTTGGAGCTCACGGCCGATACCGTTCAATTAGAGATCCAATCTGCAACGGATGATAAAGTGCACCTGAAGAGAATGCTCTATATAAATGGGGTAGACAACTATCATTATGCAATGGTAGCCGTAGGTGAGCAAGGACATATGCGATTGCGCTACCGCGGGCATCTCGGACTTCCTACCCATCCCGTTTTAGAATTCAATGCGCTTGCTGACCTTGACACCTTAAATTCAGCTTTGCCGGTGCCTTTGCATGAAGAAGATCTTGCCGTAGGAGATAGCGCCCGTGTGGAGTTGGTGGATAGTGCCTATGCCCTTATCCCTTCGGTACAAATGGAGCCGGAAGGCCAAGTAGACAGCGCCATCACCAAAACCTTAGAAAGCACATTCAATGGAATTTGTGACTTGGAGACCGAGTTTGAGCGATTGCGGCAAAGCAGGGAATTGGCGCTTTTACAGCCTTTGGGGGAAACAGATTTCAGAAAGCTCCTGAGCTGCATGCAGTTTGACAATAGTAGATTGCTTTTTCTACATGATGTGCGCATGGAATACCAAGCGGAAAGCTGGTTCAAAGAATTGGGAGACACCTTTGATTTCAACTTGAGCAAACAGCAGTTCATCAAGATGCTACAATCTCCATCCCCATGAACCCATCTTCAAGCTTAAAATGGGCCGCAGCTTTTGGTGCAACGGGCATTGCCCTTGGTGCCCTTGGTGCCCACGCCCTCAAGAGTGTGCTTTCTCCAGAGCATCTGAACAGCGTAGAAACAGCGGTGCGGTATCAGCTCTTTCATGCCTTGGTTTTGCTTACATTGGCTTTGAGCGCACATACAGATCAGTTCAAGCGAAGCATCCTTCTCTTTATAATAGGAACCTTGATGTTCAGTGGCTCAATCTATTTGCTCATTCTGTTCAAGTACTTCCATCTGCCTATCTTAATATGGGTTCCATTAACTCCTGTAGGTGGCTTGTTGCTCATTATGGCTTGGCTGAGCTTAGGACTAACCAAATGGACAGCTCAGAAAGGCTGAGATTGGTCAAGAACCTGAAGAGCAGAATGCCTTACTTTTGACCCCTACCGATTAACTATCTAACCCCCCCGGTTATGAATCCAAACTCCAGTTTACGTCCCGCCCGAGCTGATTTGGCAGCCTATGGTATCAACAATGCCACGGAGCATTGGAACCTGAGTGCGGAGGCTCTGGAAGCCATCGCCATAGAAAAAGGGATGGCTGAGCGCTCTTCTCAAGGAGCCATAGTAGTGAGCACAGGTGAGTTCACCGGCCGTTCACCAAAAGACCGCTTTATTGTAGCGGATGAGATCACCAACGATACCGTTTGGTGGGGCGACATCAACATTAAAATTGCTTCTGAACACTTCGATGCCCTTGCGGAAATGGTGGCAGAGCATCTTTCGGGTAAAGACCTCTACATCCGTGACGTTTATGCTTGTGCAGACCCCACCTACCAAGTGGGATTGCGTGTAGTAGCTGAGTTGCCATGGTCTTCTCAGTTCGTGCAGAACATGTTCATCACGCCTAGTGAACAAGAACTACTGAATTTTGATCCAGAATGGGTAGTGTTGAATGCCCCTAGCTTCAAAGCGCCCGATCCCGCGAAATATGGATTGCGTCAAGGAAATTTCTCCATCCTCAACTTCTCCAAGAAAATGATTTTGGTAGGAGGATCAGGTTATACCGGAGAGATTAAGAAAGGCATGTTCTCAGCACTCAACTTCATTTTGCCCCATCAGCGCAATACCTTGAGTATGCATTGCTCAGCCAATGTGGGAAAGAAGGGAGATACCGCTATTTTCTTCGGCCTTTCAGGCACTGGTAAGACCACTCTTTCGGCTGATCCAAACCGTGCTTTGATTGGAGATGATGAACACGGGTGGAGCAATGAAAACACCGTATTTAACTTTGAAGGAGGTTGTTACGCAAAGGCCATCGATCTAAGTGAAGAGAAAGAGCCTGATATTTTCCGTGCAATCAAGCCAGGGGCTATTTTAGAAAATGTGGTCTTCAAGCCGGGCACCAAAGAGGTAGATTACCACAACAGCAGCATCACTGAGAACACCCGGGTAAGCTATCCCATTGACCACATTGAGAATATTGTCAAGCCTTCCATCGGGCACAACCCCAAGAATATTTTCTTTTTGACCGCAGATGCCTTTGGCGTACTGCCTCCAATCAGCAAACTCACTCCGGGTCAAGCCATGTACCATTTTATTTCTGGTTATACAGCTAAAGTGGCCGGAACGGAGATGGGTGTTACAGAGCCACAGCCTTCATTCTCAGCTTGCTTTGGAAAGGCCTTTATGCCATTGCATCCTTCTGTGTACGCAGAAATGTTAGGAAGAAAGATGCAAGAAGCCGGGGTGAATGTTTGGTTGGTTAACACTGGTTGGTCTGGCGGTTCATTTGGGGTAGGAGAGCGTATTAAGCTGCGTTATACCCGAGCCATGATCACAGCCGCCCTAGAAGGAGCGCTTGATCAAGTGGGCTTTGAAGAGCATCCAATTTTTGGATTGCATTACCCTACTACTTGTCCGAATGTTCCAAATGAAATTCTTGATCCTCGTCAAACATGGGCTGATGCCACTGAATATGACAAGGTGGCTTTAGACTTGGCGCAGCGTTTCAATAAGAACTTCGTTCAATTTGCGGCGGGTTGTAGCGATGAGATTTTGGCTGGAGGTCCTAAAGTTGGAGCTACTGCCTGATCTTTTTTAGAACAATTTCATAAAGCCGTCTCCCCACAGAGGCGGCTTTTTTATTGGAATTAGTGCCAAATTGCCAACATGAATACAGCAGAAATCCTTCAGAGATTACAGCATATAGAGGAGTTGCAACAAGTACCAGAACAGCAGCTCAGGTGGTGGGTAGAGACCTCTAAGTACAATA
>CAZDPF010000123.1:0-1543 GCA_964507215.1 uncultured Chryseobacterium sp.
ATGAGGAGGAAATGAATCAGGAGCCTATTCCTGAAGAACTTGCCATCCTGCCTTTGAGAAATACCGTGCTCTTCCCGGGCGTGGTCATCCCCATTACCGCCGGAAGAGATAAATCCATCAAATTGCTCAATGATGCCCAAAAGGGCAATAACCTGATTGGCATCATCGCTCAACGTGATTTTAACGACGAAGATCCCAGTCCGGAAGGACTGTACTCGGTGGGCACGGTGGCAAAAATCATTCGGATGTTCCGGATGCCCGATGGCAATACCACGGTTATTTTACAGGGCAAAAGGCGTTTCCGAATTGAGCATGTGAAGGAAACAGAGCCGTATCTGCGGGTGCGGGTGCGTCCTTTGGAAGAGAAGCGACCAAAGCGAAGCAGCAATCAGTTTCGCGCACTCATAGACTCCATCAAAGACGTGGCCCTGCACATCATCAAAGAGTCTCCCAATATTCCAACCGAAGCGTCTATTGCGGTCAAGAATATTGAGTCTGATACTTTCTTGGTGAACTTCATTTCTTCCAATATGAACTTGGAAGTGCATGGGAAACAGCAGCTGCTGGAAGAGAATGACTTGGTGAAACGGGCCAATTCCGTACTCAGGCATCTCAACCATGAGCTGCAAATGCTGGAGATGAAGAATGAAATTCAGTCGAAAGTTAAAACGGAGTTTGACCAACAGCAGCGCGAGTACTTCCTGCACCAACAAATGAAGACCATTCAAGAAGAGCTCGGGGGGTCTTCTTATGAGATGGAGGTAGAGGAAATGCGCGCCAGGGGAGAGAAGAAGAATTGGCCGGATGACGTTGCCCAAACTTTTGAAAAGGAGTTGAATAAGCTGCAACGCCTCAACCCCCAAATGCCAGAATTCTCGGTGCAGCGCAATTATTTGGAGTTGCTGCTCGATTTGCCTTGGAACCACTGCTCTACAGATCATTTGGATTTGCATAGGGCGAGAAAAATCCTTGACCAAGACCATTTCGGATTGGAGAAGGTGAAGGAGCGTATTTTGGAATACTTGGCGGTACTCAAGCTAAAGGGCGATATGAAATCGCCCATCTTGTGTTTGTACGGACCTCCAGGCGTGGGGAAAACTTCATTGGGAAAATCAGTGGCCCGCGCACTGAAACGCGAATACATTCGGGTGGCTTTGGGCGGCTTGCGCGACGAGGCGGAAATCAGAGGCCACCGCAAGACCTACATCGGTGCCATGCCCGGACGGATTATTCAGTCGCTTAAAAAAGCTGGCACTTCCAATCCGGTATTTGTTCTGGATGAGATTGACAAAATCTCCTACGGAGGACAAGGTGATCCGAGTAGCGCCATGCTGGAAGTGCTTGATCCAGAACAGAACAACAGCTTTACAGACAATTTTGTAGAGCTCGGATATGATTTGAGTAAAGTGCTTTTCATCGCCACTGCCAACAATCTCAGCACCATTCAACCAGCCTTACGCGATCGGATGGAAATCATCGAGATCAACGGCTATACCTTGGAAGAGAAGGTGGAAATTGCCAAGAAGTATTTGGTGCCTAAGCA
>CAZDPF010000123.1:1643-7130 GCA_964507215.1 uncultured Chryseobacterium sp.
ACGGGCAATCTTGGGGATGTGATGAAAGAATCGGCTACCATCGCCATGGCCTATTTGAAGTCGCATGCCGAAGAGTTTGGTATTCCCCATGAAGCTTTTAAAAAGTGGGACGTACACATCCACGTACCAGAAGGAGCCACGCCGAAAGACGGTCCTTCAGCTGGTGTGACCATGCTTACCGCATTGGCCTCTTTGTTTACGCAACGCAAAGTGCGTTCGAAATTGGCCATGACAGGTGAAATTACCTTGCGTGGGAAGGTGCTGCCGGTGGGCGGAATTAAAGAGAAGATTTTAGCGGCGCGAAGGGCGGGCATCGGAGAGATTATTCTCAGTGCTGACAACGAAAAAGACGTACAAGAAATAGGGGAACAATACATCAAAGGACTGCAGTTCACCTATGTGGAAAAAATGCATGAAGTAACAGATCGGGCCTTGTTGCAAGAGAAAGTAGCAGCAGCGCTTTCGCTTGAAGTACAATCCTAAAGTTTCCTCAGCGTTCTCAAGGGGTTATGCCTAATTTGCAAGCCGTGAAGAACGTCGCATCTTTTCTTTTACTTTCTCTTACTACCTGCTCTTCTTCAGGGCTTTATGCTCAGATAGGAGGTAGAGGTGTATTCCAATTCTTGGATGTGGTTTCTTCGCCTCGAGTAACAGGGCTCGGCGGAAAAGCAGTGGCTTTTGATGAAGCAGATTTAAATTTTGCCCTTTGGAATCCAGCACTTCTGCAGGAGGGTATGCACGGGCAGCTCGGCTTGAATCACATGAACTATCCAGCTGGCATCAGCACAGGCGAAGCCAGCTATGTGTATCACTGGGAGAAGATTGGCACATTTCAGGCAGGCTTTCGTTATTTCGATTATGGAACCTTTGATGCAGCTGATTTTCAGGGCATACAACAAGGTACCTTCACTGCCGCTGATTATGCTTTTCTCCTTGCTGGAAATCGGCAAATCGATAGCAATTGGTCTGTTGGCGTTCAAGCCAAAGTGATTAATTCGGTTTTAGAAACCTATACATCTTGGGGCCTGGCAGCTGATGTGGGCATTGTTTACCGCATTCCTCGCCAACGTTTGGCTTTTTCGCTCTTGTTGAGGAATATGGGCGGACAAACAGAAACCTACGCTGGAGTTCAAGAACCACTTCCTTTTGAAATACAGTTTGGCATCAGCAACAAATTTGAGCACATGCCCTTCCGCTGGCAGGTCACTTTTGAGCACCTACAGCAATGGGATTTGAGTTATTTCAATCCAAATGGCTCACAAACAGATCCGCTTACAGGTGAGCCACTGGATCAAGAACTCAATTTTGGCGAAATGTTGCTGCGGCATGTGGTCATAGGAGCAGAGTTTCAACCGGTGAAAGCCTTCCATTTTCAGGTAGGATACAGCTTCCGGAGACGAGCAGAAATGCGCATGCTCACCAGAAGATCGTCAGCCGGACTGTCATTCGGATTTGGCCTTCGCCTCTTTAAAGTCTATTTCAACTACGCCCGAAGCATTCAGCATGTAGCAGGTTCTAACAACCATATTAGCTTGACAGCTGACCTCGGAGATTTTAAACGAAAGAAAGATTGAAGGCACTCACCATTGCCATTGACGGTTTCTCCAGCACCGGTAAAAGCACCTTGGCCAAACAACTCGCTACGCGTTTGGGCTATGCCTATGTAGACAGCGGTGCCATGTACCGTGCAGTAGCCCTCTATGGTATTCGCAAGCAATGCATTCAAAACAAGCAAGTTGATGTTGCTTGTCTATTGGCTTTATTGGATGAGATTGAACTCCATTTTGCCTTTGATGCAAAGCTTCAGCGCTCGCGTATTGTGCTCAATGGAGAAGATGTGGAGGAAGCCATCCGAAGCATGGAGGTCAATCAGGTAGTGAGCAGGGTGAGCAGTATTTCAGAAGTGCGTAGGCGTTTGGTAGCCATTCAGCAGGCGATGGGTCAGAATGGGGGGGTGGTGATGGATGGGCGAGACATCGGAACAGTGGTTTTTCCAGATGCCGAGTTAAAAATTTACATGACTGCTGACCCTGATATTCGTGCCCGTCGAAGGTTTGATGAATTGCAGCTCAAAGGGCAAACGGCAAGCTTAGAGGAAGTGAAGGAGAATCTACTTATGCGCGATCAGCAAGATCAAGAACGATTAGACAGTCCGTTGCTGCAAGCCGCAGATGCCATCGAATTAGATAATTCTTATTTAAGTACGGAAGCCCAATTGCAATGGGTTCTTGAAAAGGTAGAGGCCGTTCAGATTCAATAGCGTAAAAGGCTACATTCTGCCTTCTTCCTTGGTTTCTTGAATGAGTTTCTGAATATGTGCTATGTAGCGCTTTTTGGCTTCTTCTTGGTCCATGCCTTCCAACCGTTTCCACGCATCGTGTTTAAAGGTTCGGATGACATCTGAATGGGTAGCCGGACGTTCGTTGTGATTATCGCCTATCAGGGCTTGTTTGTAGTAAGCATAGGCAATAAGCATATTGTCTGCAGACTGTGGGGGCATATCATTGCCCAACTTGACGTATACCTCAAAGAGGGAATTCAATTCGTCTTTAGACAGCTCTTTGCTCATGATGGGCGAAAATAGCGAAATGCAATTAAGCTTTCCAGCGGCCAATGCGGGTAATACCTCCCTTCACAACATCTCCCACTTGAATATCCAATTCAGTATCTAAGGGCAAGAGTAGATCTACCCGAGAGCCAAAACGAATAAAACCGCAATCTGTTCCTTGTTTTACACTTTGCCCTTCTTTGGCATACATGATAATTCTTCTGGCCAATGCCCCGGCGATTTGCCTATACAACAAACTTCCACCTTTGGGGTGTTGCACCACCACGCTGGTGCGCTCGTTCAAAAGCGATGATTTGGGATTCCAAGCCACTAAAAACTTGCCTTTGTGGTATTTAGCGTAGGCTACTTTTCCTGAAATGGGGTATCGATTGACATGTACATTCAAAGGAGACATGAAAATGGAAACTTGTAAGCGCTCTTCTTTGTAGTACTCTGTTTCCATCACCTTCTCCACAATAACCACTTTGCCATCAGCCGGACAAAGAATTTCATCTTCCTCAAGCGGGCGCAAGCGAATAGGATTGCGGAAAAACTGTAAGAAAAAGATCAGTAATCCTATACCCACAATTAAAAAGGCAGTGTTTACCCACGGTAGTTGCGGCCAAACCTTTTCGAGAAGTAGGTGGATCATCACCAAGAAGGTGAGTAAGAGAAGGATGGGTAATCGGCCTTCTTTGTGAATGCGAATCATAAAATCAGCAGATAGAGGTACAATGCGGTGAGTGGCATGATGAAGAGATAGCTATCGAGGCGATCGAGAATTCCGCCATGCCCCGGGATGAGATTGCCAGAATCTTTCACATCAATCCTACGCTTCAGCTTTGATTCGTACAGGTCACCCAGAGTTCCTCCGATTATTGTAATCACGGCCATGCCCAGCAGAGCAGGACGACTGAGTTCTTCACTGAACAATGGAATAATGAAAAGCGCAATCAAAAGGGTCATCAAGGCTCCACCTAAAAACCCTTCTATGGTTTTATTGGGCGAGATAAGCGGTGCTAGTTTTCTCTTCCCCAGCCACTTGCCGCTGAGATAGGCGAAGGTGTCCATCGCCCAAATCAGTACAAAAGTGGAGGTCATATAAAGAGGGTAGTTATGTAAATCGGTGAAGATGAACAATGGAGCCGTAAAGGGCAAGAGGGTGTACAAGCTTGCGTGTGCCCAGCGTATGGGTACAATTTCAAGCCGTGCTGTAGGCATAAAGACCAAGAAAATCATAATACCCACATGGGCAGCACCAACAAAAAGCATGGCTGGAGTAACACCAGCTGGCAGTTCCATTCGATCGAGGAAGTGTCTGGATGCCAGTAAGAAAAGCCCCAAAGTGAGTACAAATCCCAATGTTCTTGGAAGAACTCTATTGAGATTCAACAGCGTCAAGGCTTCAATGAGACACATAATCTGTAAGAGCAGCAAAAGAATGACGAAGGCTTGCGGAGAGTACCAAATTCCTCCTAAAAGGATGAGCACATAGAACAAACCCGAAAGACTGCGTTTGGAAAAATTGTTCATATCCTTAGCGCTCAGTCAACAAGAGAAATAGGTTTCTCCATTGGGTTTGGGTACTGTCAGTTTGCACAGATTGTTTGGGCCCATGAATGGTGGTAATTTGGGTGGGGATATCATCCTTGTATCGCTCGCGAATGAGCGTCAAACCATCATTCAGTTTGTCTACCAATTGATCGCTATAAGCGATGGCTACCACATTGCGTGGAAGCTCATCTGGTTTTTTGCCACCTTTCTGCCGGGCAGTAATCATAATACCACCATTGAAGGCAACCAAAGATTCGCAGTCTGTTAAGAACACCTCTGCATCTTTCGCCGAAGAGTAGGTAAAGGGATGGTCAAGATCTTCCAGTATTTCCAGGCATTGATTGCTGGCACAAAATGCGTTCTGACAATCGAGTTCCTGCGCGATTTCTACCAAAGACTGTTGCAGCTCCTCCACGCCCGCGCAGTAGATAAACTTTCCACCGGCTTTGGTAAACCGCTTCACAAATCGAAGATCAATGGGGTCAGAATCTTTTGGTTCTAATTGTTCTTCCTCCTCCCGGCGATCATCAATATCCGGACGGCCGCTGATGACAGACAGCACTTTGCTGATAAAACCTTGACGCTCCTTTCCGCGCTCCTTCATAACTCACGAAAGTAGCAGAAGACTAGTTTCCTTCCACCTTTTCATCGGATTCACTTGCGCTTTTTTCTGAAAGTTCTTCTTTCAGACTGCCATTGGCCGTATTGCCATTTTGGCGCGCGCGCTCTTCTTCTTCAATCTCATCGCGGTGTTTCCAAGGTCGCTTGCCAAAAATGGTTTCCAAGTTTTCTTTGAAAATCACCTCCTTTTCCAGCAGCAAGCCAGCCAGAGTTTCGAGTTTGTCTTGGTTGTTCCGAAGTAAATCTTTGGCCCTTACATACTGTTTCTCAATAATATCGTGAATTTCTTCATCGATTAATTGGGCTGTTTTTTCACTGTAAGGTTTGCCAAACGAAAACTCGCTTTGGCCTGAGGAGTCATAGTAAGTAATGTTGCCGAGCTTTGGATTCAGCCCGTAGATGGTAACCATGGCTTGTGCCTGCTTGGTTACTTTCTCTAAGTCTGAAAGCGCTCCGGTAGAAATCTTATTGAAGATGATTTCTTCAGCAGCTCTTCCTCCCAAGGCAGCGCACATCTCGTCTAACATTTGATCGGTATTGGTCAAATGTCGCTCTTCAGGAAGGTACCAAGCTGCACCCAGTGATTTTCCTCTCGGAACAATGGTCACCTTGACCAAAGGCGCGGCATGTTCTAACAACCAGCTTACTGTAGCATGACCCGCTTCGTGATAAGCAATGATTTTTTTCTCGTCTTGGGTAATGATTTTCCCTTTCTTCTCAAGGCCTCCTACAATTCGATCGACCGCATCCAAGAAATCTTAACG
>CAZDPF010000124.1:0-7083 GCA_964507215.1 uncultured Chryseobacterium sp.
GCTGCTCTACAAAAGCCAACATGGCGAAATCGCCAGAGCAAAAGCTGCTGTGCACCACCAGCATAGAGGCGAAGAACCAGGCCAAGGGAATGCTAAAACCCACAGTGGCCAAAATGCCAATCGCCAAAAGGGAAGAAATCAATAAGAAGGGAGCCAAAGCCACTCTTCGTAGCTCGTCTCGACTGGTCACAAAGCGATGGGCCGTGGCCAAAAAATAAAACCGCTTCCAATGGGCTGTCATCTTGGCTTGCTTGGCGCCACAACGTTTGTACTCCCACATATGAATCCACTCATGCAGTGGAATCAACAGCAGACTGGCCAATACAGCGCCTCCAAACCAAGCCAACAAATCGGTGGGCCGCTGAAAGCCCTCCACCGCCAGCCAAACGCCTATGATTATCAAAAGAGCCAATCCACCAAAAGCCACCCAACGGTACACCATCCGTGCTTTGGAAGGTTTTTTCAGGCTCTCCTGAACAAAAGGGATGATCTGATCATGCGGCAACTCATGGAAGGGCACATAGCCCGCGGCTTCGAGTTCTTCTGGTGGAATCTTCATGTTTTTCGCTTTTTCCAACTTCCCAGCAACACCCCGCCAATCACCATCAATCCAAATCCCAACTGTGCGGGATGCGGTCTTTCGGCTCCACTCATCAAGGCAAAGGCGCTGGCCAACAAGGGTTGTAAATAAATGTACACGCCAACGGTTCCGCTTCCTAAGATGGCAATGGCATAGAGGTTCATCAGGTACACCAAAAAGGTAGTGGCCACTACCACAAAGGCAATCTTCCACACAATCAAACTGGGTAGAGCACTCCACTCTATCATTGTAAGGCCTTTCCACCCAAAAGGCAACACCATCAGCCAGCCAAAGAAAAACACCCACTGTATAACGTCTATGGCGCGGTATTTTTTCATCAAGGGCTGCACTACCACCAAATAACCGGCATATAAACTGGCGTTGAGCAACACCATTACATCACCCAAAGGATGACTTTGTATGCTTTGAATGCCTCGGCCAATAAGGATGAGTCCGATAGCGCCTACAGCGGCCAAGAGAAAGCCGGCAATTCGTCTTTGGGTGAACACTTCTCTTCCGGCCCAAACGCCAAACACCACTACCAGCATCGGACTAATGGTCATTATAATAGAGGCATTGATAGGAGAGGTTAAGCTCAAGCCATTGAAAAACAACAATTGGTTGCCGGCCACGCCTAACATTCCACTGAAGAAGATGCGCGGAAGGTCTTGGCGTTCCGGCCATGTCCACTTTTTGCTGCTTCTCACCAATAAGAAGAGGAGGCTGGCTCCGCTTACGCGCAATAAGATGAAAGCCGAGGGCTGCACCCATTGGGGCATTACGTCTTTGGCCCAGATATAATTGATTCCGTAGATGCTGGCTACCAGCAGTAATAAGAGATGCGCGAGCCGCTGTTGCACCATATTTTCCTTCACCGCTCAAAGGTAGAACGGCCTCACTTGCTTTTCTACCTTTGGCACCTATTTCCAGCGTTTCATGAAGAAAGAACTGAAGGGCTTCGGCACCAAGGCCATCCACGGCGGACAAGCCCCTGATCCCGCCTATGGGGCGGTAATGCCTCCGGTTTACCTCACGTCTACCTACGCCCAAAGCAGTCCGGGCGTACACAAGGGCTATGAGTACTCCAGAACCCACAATCCTACGCGCTCTGCCCTCGAGCGCAGCTTGGCCGCTATTGAGAATGGAACGCATGGACTGGCCTTTTCGAGTGGTTTGGCGGCCATTGATGCCATCATTCGCTTGTTGCAGCCAGGAGATGAAGTGGTGTCTACCAATGATTTATACGGCGGAACCTATCGCTTGTTTACCAAGATATTTGAGCGTTACGGACTGAAGTTCACTTTTGTAGATCTGACCGAAGCAGGGGCCTTGGAGGCCGCGCTCACTGATAAAACGCGCATGGTTTGGGTAGAAACTCCTTCCAATCCGATGTTGCGGATCACCGACATTGCCGCTGCTGCAGAGTTGAAGCAAGGAAGAGATTTCTTGTTGGTGGTAGACAATACCTTCGCCACCCCTTATTTACAGCGACCGCTTGATTTGGGTGCTGATATTGTGATGCATTCGGCCACCAAATATTTGGGCGGACATTCGGATGTGGTGTTGGGCGCCGCCATTGTGCGCGATGAAGTATTGCACGAACGCTTGGCTTTCAACCAGAACTCGGCCGGTGGCACACCTGGTCCTTTAGACAGTTACTTGGTACTGCGCGGCATTAAAACCTTGCACCTTCGCATGGAGCAGCACTGCCGAAATGCCGCTGCGATAGCTGATTACTTGCAATCGCACCCCAAGGTTGATCAAGTGTATTACCCAGGCTTGAGTAGCCATAAGGGACATGAGATTGCTGCCCGGCAGATGAAGCTTTTTGGAGGAATGATCTCTTTCACCCTGGTTTCAGACAGTCAACAACAGGCTTTCGATATCGTTTCTAATCTAGAAGTGTTCACTTTGGCGGAGTCGCTTGGAGGAGTTGAATCGCTGTGTGAGCATCCGGCCAGTATGACGCATGCTTCTATTCCAGCAGAAGAGCGCGCCAAAGTTGGCTTGAGCGATTCACTCATTCGTTTGAGCGTAGGGGTGGAAGATGCGCAAGATTTGCTGGAAGACCTCGAACAAGCATTGCAACGTATATAATAGTATGGCACAGAAGTTTGGTGTAATCGGACTCGGAAGATTCGGAAGATCCATTGCCCGTAAGCTTTCGGCAAAAGGGGCCGAGGTGATGGCCATTGATTTGGATGAAGAGAAGGTAGACGCAGTTAAGAACGATGTGGCCTATGCCGTAGCCCTCGACTCTACAGACAAGCGCGCCTTGGAAGCCCAGAACGTACAGGACCTCGATGCGGTAATTGTTTCTATTGGCGCCAGTTTTCAGGCCATGCTGCTCACCACTTTTGTTCTGCAAGAGTTGGGCGTGAAGCGCATCATTGCCCGCGCCCAAGACAATACCCAAAAGTGCATCTTAGAAAAGATGGGGGTGAATGAGGTGCTGCAACCCGAAGTGGAAGTAGGCAATAATATGGCCGAGCAGCTTTACAATCCGGGGGTGCTGATGTGCATGCAGCTGCCTGATGAGTACGAGATTATTGAGGTGAAAGCCCCGCGTTTATCACTCAATCGCTCTTTAAACGACATTGGTTTGCGTGAGAAGTATCAGCTAAATTTGGTTACGCTGCTGCGAAAAACCAAAGATGAGTACCACATTATGGGAATTCCTGACGCCAACACTTTGTTGGAGAAAGACGATCTCATCGTACTTTTCGGCAAGAACAAACACATAGACCGTTTCATCGAGATCAACCGCTAAACCCCCATCATGAAGAAGATCCTTGCCATTGCCATGTCGCTCTTGTTTTTGGGCGCTTGTTCCAAAGACAAAAACAACAATAACAACAACAACGGTCCCACAGGTCTTACCGGTCGTTTGGTAGGCACTTGGAACATGACTGCTTTAGATTATAGTACCCAAGTGCCGAATCCACTCAATCCGCTAAGTCCAATTGATCTTACAGGTGATGCGCAAGATTTGGAGGGCACCTTTACGGTTACGGCCAATCCCAATGTGGTGGTCTACAACTACTCTTTCAACATTGTAGATGCAGATTTGCCTTTCCCCATACCCGTGCAGCGCTCTGGTCAAGCCACTTGGGACGTAATTTCCAATGACACCAAAGTGGTGTTAGAAGAAAATGGTGAAAGCACCATTTACGATGTAATAACCAACGAGGCCGCGCGCCAAGTATGGGCAGGTACTTTGCCCTTCACCATCCCGGGTGTGGGCATCACCGTTGATTCTGATATTCAGTTTACGCTCGAGCGACAGTAATACGGCTTGCGTTTACTTGGGCCTGTGCTGGAACCACGCTTCGGTGAGGTCGAGCAAGCGCTCTACATGTTCTGTTGCCTTTGACCAGTTGTAGTCTGGCTGCACCATTTGGAGCAGGAAGTCGCGCGCTTGGTCAAAATGATCCATGGTTTCCATCTGCGAAAGCACCCTTTGTAAGTCTTCAGCATTGCCGTCGAAGAGGTGTTGCGTCAATGCTATTCGGTCATTCAAACCGAGTTTCCAATGGACCTTAGCTTGGGGCTGTATCGCTTGACCTGGCTTTTCGGCTGCAGCTGTTGATAACGGTTCCGTGGGAGGCGTTTCAGGGCTGGGCTTTCGGAAGACCGGTGGACCTTCCGGATCAGGAAGCACTTTGACTTCTCGTCCCAAAGGGTGCGCATTCAGGCTATCTTCCACTGAAATAGGTGCCTGTCGTTCTTGAGTTGGGGTAGGCGAAGGGGTTTCCTTGGCACTTTCAGTCAGTTCTGGCACCTGCACCAAACGTTGATGAAGCTTTTGATCGAGTTCAACCAAGCGCGCTTGTCGTTCAGACAAGAAGTGTTGCACATGGCTTTCGAGCAGCAGTTCTTCTGCCGTTTCTACTATGCTTGGCCAATGGATAGCCTCGGCCTCAGCGAGTTGCTGAAGCTGTTGAATCAAGGAATTCAGGCGGTTCCCGGAGGTTTCGGATGCCGACATCAAGCGAGGAAGTTTGGTTAGTTTTGGTGGGAATCCACTCATCGCGGAAAGTACTAAAATGTTTCTAGAGCAAGGCGCCAATCCCCAAATGCAAGGCGGTTGGATTGAAGTGATATGCGGTTGCATGTTTTCGGGCAAGACAGAAGAGCTGATCAGGCGCTTAAGGCGGGCTGAAATAGCGGGCCAAAGGGTGGTGATTTTTAAACCCAAGGTGGATGATCGCTATGCCGAAGACCATGTGGTTTCGCATGATAAACGCTCCATTCCTTCCTTGGCAGTAGATCGAGCAGAAGATATTTTGCCTCACGCCCAAGAGGTGGATGTGATTGGCATAGACGAAGCCCAGTTTTTTGACGATGCCATTGTGGAAGTGGCCAATCAACTGGCCAACCTGGGCCATCGCGTGGTAGTAGCTGGCCTCGATTTAGATTATACCGGCAAACCTTTCGGCCCGATGCCCCATCTGATGGCCACCGCAGAATACGTGACCAAAGTGCATGCAATCTGCAGAACCACTGGTAATTTGGCGCATTACAGCTTTCGAACAGACAATAGCAAAGAGCTCATTGCCCTCGGGCATCAAGACCACTACGAACCTGTTTCGCGCAGCGTTTTTGTAGAGCGCATGCAGCAACATGAAGGATGAAACGTTTTCATTTTCGCAGCTCGTTCGCCTGTGTAACGGTAAGTCAATAGGCGCAGAGGGAGATGGAGAAATCCGTCACTTGCTGATCGATAGCAGAAAGTATCGCGGCCAGACCGATAGCCTTTTCTTCGCCATTCCCGGCGATATTCACGACGGCCATCAACACATCGAAGAGCTCTACTGGAAAGGGGTACGCCTGTTTGTGGTTCAAAAGAAGCTCCATCTGGCCATTCCGGAAGCATTGGTGGTTCAGGTAGAGAATACGGTAGAAGCGCTGCAAAAAGTGGCGGCCCACCATAGAAAACAGTTCAGCTATCCTGTGGTGGCCATCACCGGCTCCAATGGAAAAACAGTGGTGAAAGAATGGGCCCACCAGTTGCTTGCGCCCAATTTCGCTACTGTACGCAGTCCGAAGAGCTACAACTCCCAAGTTGGTGTTCCGCTTTCCTTATGGGGGATGGGAGCATCGCATGAGTTGGCCTTGATTGAAGCCGGAATTAGCAAGCCCGGGGAGATGGAAAGGCTGGAAAGGATGATCAAGCCTTCTATTGGCATCATGACCAATATTGGCTCGGCGCATCAGGAGAATTTTGAGACGCTTGCCCAAAAGGTGAAGAGCAAAATGACCTTGTTCAAGCGTTCAGAAGTGCTCATCTATTGCAGCGATCATCCGTTGATACACAAGCGGGCACTCAAGCTAAAAGGACCCAAGCTGCTGTCTTGGTCTTTTGAGCAGAAGGAAGATTCTGTGCAGGTGCTCAGCCATCGGAAGAGTGGCGGCTACACCCATTTGAAAGTGCAATCCACCAAAGGCCTTACGCAATTTCGTATTCCTTTTGTTGATTCTGCCTCAGTAGAAAATGCCATGCATCTCTTCTGTTTGATGGAGTACCTGGGCATAGGGAAACAAAAGATTCAGCAGCGCATGGCGGTGTTGCAGGCAGTAGATATGCGCCTAGAGCTGAAAGAAGGCATTCAGCAATCGCTGCTCATCAATGATGGCTACAACTCAGATATAGAATCATTCCGCATTGCATTGGAGTTTCTGCAAACACATCGCAAAAAGAAACGAGCGCTGGTGGTACTCTCTGATATGGCCACTGGTTTGCCTGAACAGTGGGTGCCCATGGCGGCCCAATTGCTTCGCGAATTGGAAGTAGACGACTTTATAGGTGTAGGTCCTGTTCTGATGCGGCACGCCAAGCAGTTTCCAAAGAATAGCCAATTCTTTGCAGACACTGCTGCTTTGATGCAGGCCCTCTCCAATATTGATTGGTCGCACAGGGTAATCTTGCTGAAGGGATCGCGCGTCTTCGCCTTTGAGCAACTGTTGGGGAAGCTCGAAAGACAGCATCACCAAACGGTGTTGCGGATTGATATGAATGCCTTGGCTGATAATCTCAATGCCATTCGTACCCAAGTGCCGCCCAATATTCGGCTGATGGCTGTGGTAAAGGCGTTCAGTTATGGCGCAGGAAGTACAGAAGTAGCTGCACTGCTGCAGTTTCAAAAAGTAGATTATCTGGCAGTAGCCTATGCCGATGAAGGCGTAGCCTTGCGCAATGCGGGAATTCAATTGCCCATCATGGTGATGAACCCTGAACCTGATTCGCTCGAGGCCATGATTGAGCATTCTCTAGAGCCGGAGATATACAGCTTCCGAATGTTGGAGTTGTTTTTACAGGTGCTGCATCGACTCAATTACACCCATACGCGTTATCCCATCCACCTAAAACTCGATACAGGCATGCACCGCCTGGGGTTTGAGATGGATCAACTTCCCACTTTGGCTGCCTTGCTCAAAGCCGAGCAGCAGTTGCAGGTGGTCTCTGTTTTCAGTCACCTCGCCGCAAGTGACGAAGCCCGATT
>CAZDPF010000125.1:0-7072 GCA_964507215.1 uncultured Chryseobacterium sp.
TTCTCCGGGAATTTCCAGAGGGGCACTCAAAGGGCAAGAGCTATGCCCCTGCTACAATCGGTCAATTTGACTTGCGGAAGGCTGCCGTCTCGTCAAAAATGTGTTGCAAAATGGCACGCTCGATGGCATCAAGCTCAATACCTCTTCGCATCATCACACGCTCTGCGGTTTCCATGGCCTTGTCAAACCGATACTCGGTAAATCCGGCGGCGCCTCCCCAAGTGTAGGAAGGAATAAAAGTGCGCGGAAAGCCTCCGCCGAAAATATTGGCAGATACCCCCACTACAGTTCCGGTGGTGAACATGGTATTGATGCCACTTTTGCTGTGATCTCCCATGATCAGTCCGCAGAACTGCAATCCGGTTTTCTCAAATCCACCTTTGGGATAACTCCAAATGCGAACCTCATCGTAGTTGTTCTTCAAATTCGAGTTATTGGTGTCAGCACCTAGATTGCACCATTCTCCCAATACTGAATTGCCTAAAAACCCATCGTGGCCTTTGTTGGAATAGCCCATCAAAATAGAATTGCTGACCTCCCCACCAACTTTAGAGTGCGGACCAATGGTGGTTGGACCGTAAATCTTAGCAGACAACTTGAGCTGAGCATGTTCACATAAAGCCAGTCCGCCTCGCACTACACTGCCTTCCATTATAGAAGCATCGCGGCCGATGTAGATGGGACCGCTGCTGCTGTTGAGTACAGCGGCTTCCACCTCTGCGCCTTCCTCCAAGAAAATGCGATCGCCAATGAGGATGTTGGTTGCACTTATTGGGGCACTCGTTCTTCCGGCTGTCAATCGGTCAAAATCCATTTCAAGCTCCTCCCCGTTTTTGCTGAAAAGGTCATAGGGTCGCCTACAGAGGTTGTACTTCCCCTCAAAAGTGAAAGTCTCTACATCCTCTTCCCATTCATCTCCATTCCATTGCTGGGCACTTTTATAGGCGAGTAATTCCTCTCCATTCACCAAGGCCTGCCCTTCCTCTAACTCATCAATGGCTTCTAACAGATCAGGATTTGGGCACAGCCCTCCATTGATATATAGATTGATATCTCCCGGAAGATGCGGATACTTCTCCTGCAGGTAATCCACGGTAAGAAAACCCGGAATATGTCCGAGCTCATGCTCCCATTTCTCTGCAATGGTGAGAATTCCCCAGCGCAAAGCGCCCATTGGTCTGGTAAAAGTGAGCGGCAACAGATGGTCTCTTTCTTCGCCGTCAAAAAGGATGATGTGCATAGTGAGTGGATATGGTGCAAAATAAAAAAGCCCTCCCGTGGGAAGGCTTAAAAATTCGCTTGGCCCAAATTATTTCTGAAACTTGGAGTAACGGTTGCGGAACTTGTCCACACGACCCGCTGTATCTACCAGTTTCTTCTTTCCAGTGTAGAAAGGATGGGAATAACCAGAGATTTCCATTTTGATCAATGGATACTCTACGCCATCTACCTCAATGGTGTCACGCGTGTTGGCGCATGAACGGGTAATAAATTGATCGCCGGTACCCATATCTTTGAATACACAGAGGCGGTAGTTGTCAGGATGAATGTCTTTCTTCATTGCAGTCAATCTTACCCTTATACGAAAGGGCTGCAAAGATAGTTTGAATTCCTAAGTACACAAGGCATATCCACAGCATCTACCTTTGCATCTCCATGTTGAAGAAAACACTGTCCATTTTACTGCTTGTTGCGCTGTTTTGGAATTGCCGAAAAGCGCCTACAGCTCTCTCTCCTGCTGGCGAATTGCAATTTAGCCGAGACACGGTTTATCTCGATACCGTGTTCACAAGTATTGGCAGCAGCACAAGAATTTTAAAGGTCATTAATCCGGCAAATGAGGATGTCCGCATTCCGCGCATTCGCTTCGGACGAGGACCGGGATCATTCTTTCGGATGAACGTGAACGGGCAGGCTGGAAAAGAATTTGAACAGGTGGAAATTTTGGCCAAAGACAGTCTGTACATCTTGTTGGAAGTAACCGCAGATGTGATGGGGGCGCCCGACTTGCTGTACACCGATAGCCTGGTGTTTGAGTTGGGGGGAGGAAAGCAGCAAGATGTGAAGCTGGTGACCTTGGCGAAGAATGCATTCTTCCACTTGCCCAATCGTGCAGATACCTTGGGTAATTTCATCCTGCCCTACAAACTCATTCGAAACGATACCACCTGGACAGCTGATTTACCACATGTGGTCTACGGTTACATATTGGTAGATGAAAATGCCACCCTCACCATTGCTGATCAGGCAGAACTGCATTTCCATTCAGGCTCAGGCATTATTGTAGCCGGTAGCCTGCAAGTAGATCCTACAGGGGCATCTGATTATGAACATCCGGTTACTTTTCAAGGCGATCGCCTCGAACCTTGGTATGAAGATGTGGCCGGACAATGGGGCGGACTGCTTGGTGGCATCTTATTCTTAGGCGGAAGTCAAAACAACCTGATCCAAAATGCCCTCATTAAAAATGCCACCATTGCTGTTCGGCTTGATAGCAACAATACAGGTACTTCGAATGTGCAGTTGAAGAATGTGAGGGTGTACAACAGCTCGCGAGTGGGCATCTACGGAGGTTTTGGTCATTTGGAAGCCGAGAATGTGGTGGTGGGCAACAGTGGTTTGTACAACTTCTACGCATTGGGCGGTCGATACCGCTTTCTCCACTCCACCTTTGGCAATTACTGGCCAGGAAGCCGAAATACACCTTCCATTGGTTTGTTCAATTTCTTTGAAGATGCCAATGGGGTGGTGCGCACCCGTGATCTTATCGACTGTTATTTTGGCAATTGCATTGTTTATGGGGCCTTGGAAACCGAAATTCTAATTGGGAAGTCAGACCAAGGTCAGCACAACTATTTATTCCAGAATGCCCTCTTGCGCGCCGAGGAAGATCCGGAAGACAACAGTTACAATTTGAACGATCCTTTGCATTTCCGCGATTTGGTTCTGAATGAGGATCCCTTCTTTGTAGATGCTTTTCAGAACAACTATGATTTAGATACCCTCTCCCCAGCCATGGATGAAGGCAATTTAAATGATGGCGCTTTGGCTCCTCTGGATATACAAGGACAACTCCGCAGTTTCAACGGACTGCCTGATTTAGGGGCCTACGAGCGAATTGAGTAAGGTGGTCTAATAAATTGGGTCGTAATGATCGATAGGCTTAGCCTAGGTATTTCAGAAAAGCTCACATTCGAATAGGCGATTTATGAACGCGCGAAAAAGATGGAGACTTAGACAAAACTTTTATTGACTTGCACGAAATAGTTTAATGGTCACTTATCATTGTTTAATGGTGGCATCACTTTGTTGAAAGCGCTCACCCTGAAGTTCACAGTTGTTTAGTATGATTTCAATCTACCGGGCCCGATGGTATAGATCAGCAAAAACAAGCTAAGGCAAACCGTACGCTTTGTTTAGAACAGAGAAAGCTGCATTTGGAGGCAAAAAATGGTTGAGAAGTTTAGTGCTTAGAAGGTTAGATGGAGGGGTTAAGGTGTATGCAGAATTCATTAGACAATCAGTAATCCACTAACTCTTTGGGAAGCCTGTATTACATCAAACCTTGTAAACCTCTAATCATTCAAGAACAATTCCAATTTGCCAATACGGGTAGAAGTACCTTTATACGAAGTGATGATACCCGTATTAGAGTTTCTTCCAAACATCCGCGAACGCCGAGGAGAAATTAAGAATTTATCTACCCTGCTTGGCATGAGCACATTGTACTCCATTTCTCCTTCTTCGCTGAGGCTAACCATCACCAATTGGCCCTTTTTGTATTTTTTCAATTGCTTCAACTCTTTATCTGTGCCCCACAGGGCCTCGTTCTTTTTGTGGTCGTTGTAGATGAAGTGCAAACGGTTCTTGTCAACCACCAATAAATAGCCTCCCCACATCCCATCATCGTTTTGGCTATATTGATCTTTGGGCAGAAAAGCCGTCCAAACTATCTCACCTAGAACGTCATAGTTCAATACAAAAATGTCTTTGTACTGGTAGTGATACACCGTGTAGGTATTGCCTTTCCCATCACTATGGGTGGTTATCCAGAAATCATAATCTTCGAAAATGACCAATAAACCACCGTCAGGCTTTTTAATTACCTCGCGAAGCACTACATCTACCTTCTTAATCTCGTCTTCTTTGCCCTCTTTGATCTTCTTGGCTTGACGTTTGTTCCTAGCCATCAGCACTTTGAACTCTTTGTCAAAAGCACTGTATTTCGATTCAGATACTTCAAAAGTGCGTTGGTCTAGACTGATAAAGAAAGATCCCGCCATACTGCCGAACTCAGAATCTCCGTAGATACCATTCAAAATAGTGGTGTTGTTCTTAAAATCGGGGGTCATGCTGATATTGTTGATGAACTTGTCTTTCAAGCCCAAATCATACTCCACCAATTCTCCGGTTTTCTGATCCAACACATAGAGGTAATAATCTCTATTGGATTTGTCTTTCTGCTTTTTCTCTCCTTTTTTCTTGTTGGGCATTTTGTAACCCAAGAGCATGATCACCCCTTTATTGGTTACGCAATAGCTTGAAATATGGAAGTATTTATCGGCAAAGTCGAGTTCTAACTCAGCTTCAAAGATTTCGTCGTAGTCGTAATTGAGCAGGGTGAAAATCACTTTCTCATTATCGTACTTCTCCTCCAATGGTGGCTGCCCTACCAAGAGCAAAAGGGAGTCGTTGTCAGACCATACATACTTTAAATCGCCTTTGCTTTTGCGTTTGCTCTCAAGCGCACCAATTTCCTTGTAAGGACCCATTTTGCGCTTGTTGTCGAGCAACTTCCGAACGAGTATCGAGTGCTTATCGCTCTTTTTATCGTAATGTTCAAAAAAGCCGAACAACTCGTTTCCACGCACCTTGTAGCCCAAAGATTGGGGGTATTCTCCCTTGTACTTTTCAGCATCTTTGATAATCTGAAGGTCTTTCTCCAGATTGTCTTTGTTCAATCGACCAAAAACTTGGTCGTAACTGAATAGTCCGGTCTTAGTAACGCCTGCATAGTACACAAACTGACTGTCTATTTGCACAACATTTACATATTGCTTCACCATGGGCAAAGACCAGTCGATGGTAGCAAGAATATCATCTGCTTGGGCGCAAACTTGGGCGCTGATGACAAGTGATAAAGACAAAAAGATATTTTTCATCTTTCAGTTGATTTTAGTTAAACGGGGCCAAAAATACATTGTGAGGGTATTGCAATTTCACTTCATGATAATTTAACAAAGCCGCACTTCATCAATGCAAAGGCTTCATGCTTATTTTCGCCCAAAATGGCCATGATGAGAATCGCATTATTGTTTGCATTGCTATTGTTAAGCGTTGAGGTATTCGCACAAAAGGTAATTGTGCGCAAGCGCACTGTTGACGGACAAGTGCAAACGGAAGAGCAAATGACTGAAACCCCGCCTGATTATCGGCAAGAGAATTTGGTGCTCAAGTTCAATATTGCTTCTATGGCCATTGGTGAATACGGGCTGAGCTTAGAGTATCTGGTCAACGACTGGTTGACCATAGAAGGAGGAGCAGGATTGCTTACCAACAATTATTTGTCAACGGCTTTCTTTGACAATCCCTTTGGCTTCAACAATGTGTTTGGTGATGCCCTCTACTGCGAATTCTGCGATTATGAGTATCAGAACGCTGTGAGTACTTTCTTGCGTGTGAAGTTTTTTCCAAATGAGGACGCCCTTGATGATGGGGTCTATTTTGCATTGACTTACAACAACCGGCCCTACAGCGGAATAGCCAGTGTACCCGATGGTTTGGAGACCATCCCTTGGAAGTATACCAGCAATGATTTTGGGGTGGTTTATGGCAGGCAGTGGGATTTGGGTACCAGTATAATGATGGAAGCCTTCTATGGCGGAGGCATTCGCTTTTCCGATATTATTGCCCCTTATGAGATTTATGATATTCCTAACAATCGAATCGATAGTTATCCGCAAGAAGAGACCTCTATTTTCTTTATGTTAGGCTTTCAATTGGGTTATTTATTCTAAGGCAAAATGTCAATGGCTGTGGTTGGCCGCTCGTCTTCGAGCGCTTCCTGCATTTAAATAATAGGTTCGAAGTCTTCTTTGGCAAAATGACTCTTACTGGTTTAATCCTGACTTTTCCCCACTTTTTGGCTTGAGGAAAATCATATCCCAGGCCTAGCAAGCGAGCTAGCTTCGTAGCATAATTCAAGAAGCATGAAGCAGCTGGTGATACTAGGGGCTGGAACGGCCGGAACCATGATGAGCAACCACCTCGCCAAGCGTTTGCCAAGCGATTGGGCCATCACTATTGTAGACCAAAGGGCCATCCACCACTACCAACCGGGCTACCTTTTCATTCCCTTTCATATCTATGAAGAGGAAGACATCATCAAGCCCATCAAGAAGTTTTTGCCAGAACGCGCTACCTACATCCAACAGCCAATTGAACGGGTAGACAAAGCACTCGATCAGGTGATCTTGACCGATGGCCGTGTGATTCCTTATGACCTCCTCATCATCGCCACGGGCACTGACATCGCCCCACAAGAAGTAGATGGCATGTTGGGGCCGCATTGGTACCAAAGCGTTTTTGACTTCTACACCTTAGAAGGGTCAGTGAAGCTCCAAAAAGCACTTGATAAATTTAAAGGCGGTCACTTGGTGGTACACATCTGTGAGATGCCGATCAAATGTCCGGTAGCACCGCTGGAGTTTGCTTTTCTGGCAGATGCCTATTTTGAAAATAAAGGCATGCGAGACAAGGTGAAAATAAGCTTTGTAACACCCATGGACGGTGCCTTCACCAAGCCAGTGGCCAGTCATAAGCTCGGTCATCTGTTGGAAGAGAAGAATATTGAAGTGGTGCCCAACTTCAACATCATGCAATTGGATGGAGAAGCCCAAACCATTACAGACTATGAGGGCACCGAGGTGCACTACGATCTACTGGTTACTGTGCCTACCAATATGGGCGCAGACTATGTAGAACGTTCTGGTTTTGGCGACGAACTCAACTTTGTACCCACCCATCGCGGCAGTCTGCAGAGCAAGGTGAAAGAGAACATCTTCGTGATTGG
>CAZDPF010000126.1:0-6927 GCA_964507215.1 uncultured Chryseobacterium sp.
CATAACGCAATTGCTGTCCATTGGTAGCCCGGCTGTCCATCCGAACGCCATTGGTAGAGAAACTGCCGATTTGTTCCCAACCCAAAGCCATCCACACAAAAAGATTCACTCTCCATAATGTCGTTGAGATCTGCTGCCCCGATTTGCTTAGAACTCCATTTAGCTTATAATTGGAACAACCATTCCGGCCTCCAGTACTTCTCAAGCCAGAAGATGTGGCCACATATTGTTCATCAGCATAGGGCGTAAAAGGCCACCATCATGAGAATTGCCCCGGAGCGTAAAAAACAGTCAAAATATATAAACCCGCTTTTTGAACTTCAATGGTGTCTTCTAACCAATCGCCATCGTTGATACAACTTATAGCATCTCCATATCCATTGGTAATAAGAGCGTGTACACACTCTACAGTTCGCAAAACTCACTTGAGCTAGCGCTTCTTTAGTTGTAAAATCAACAATCCGTAGGAAGCCCCACTGTCTGCGTCATATTCCTCATTGCGGGTAATGGAATCATAGATACGGGTGTACCTTTTCAGCCTTTTCTCCATCACACATTGATAGGAAGACTTAAGTTGAATTGCTAAATCCCAATCGATTACAGTGGGTTCGCAAACCGCAGGCGTTTCATGAATATCGGTGATCAGCAAAAAGTCGCCTCCTTTCTTGAGCACACGGTGAATTTCAGAAAGGCTTTTGGCGAGGTCATCTACATGATCCAAGGCGTTAAAGCAAGTTACCTTATCGAAAGAATCATCTGAAAAAGGGATGGATTCTGCCCCCCCTTCTACCAGCTCCATTTGAAGATTGGGATTCATGCGGCGGTAGGATTCTGCCAGCGGATCAAGGCCTACCCTTCTAGCCGCCATGGTACACCATTCCAGACTTCCCCTTGGTCCACACCCAATATCTAGAATGCTTTTCCCTTGATAATCTTCTACTGTCAAGCCAAAGAGCTGGGTGTAGAAAGGCGCATAATGACCATGGCTAAATTTACCTTCTTTCCATTGCTGCCATCGCCAATAGGCTTTTTCAAAAAACAGCTTGGTTCTATACTGACCAAAGACGGCCGCAATGGCGCTTGAAACTCCTGTGTAAAGTCGCAGTTTGCGATCAGCACTATCGCTCATTGCGTGCGCTGGTTCAAATATTCATGATACGCTCGAGCCAATTGCTGGTGCCGTGCATATTCTGTTGCTTTCGAGAAATCATGATATCCCAAGCGATCTACACTGGCTATCATATAGAAATAGTTGTGTTCCTCGGCATTCAAAACAGCTTCAATAGCTTGAGTCGAAGGGATGGCAATTGGGCCAGGTGGCAATCCGGGATACAGATAGGTATTCCAAGGAGAATCGAAACGCAGGTGGTCATTGAGCACCCGCCGAACTACACTGTCTGGATACATTTGCTGCAATCCGTAAACAGCAGTTGGGTCTGACTGAAGCTTCCAACCTCTTTGAAGCCTATTTAAGTACAAACCTGCCACACGCGGCATTTCATCTACCTTATTGGTTTCCTTTTCTACAATGCTTGCCAGCGTTGCCACTTCAACCTGGTTGAGTCCAAGTTTCACCAATTTCGCTTGTCGCTTATGCCAAAAAACCTCGCGCTCTTTGATCATCCGATCTACCAGACCACGCGGACTAACCGTCCAGTACATTTCATAGGTATTGGGAATAAACAAGGCATTGATCGCTTCTTGAGACATTCCGCATTGTTGGCGAATGGAGTCGGAGGTGAAATACCGATAAAAGCGGGTAGAATCGTGCATCAGCTGTCTCGACAGGCGCTGCGATAGTCTTCTGAGGTCAGAGGATGCCGGCAGAACCACAGCCACTGGTTGTTGATCACCAATACGAAGGCGGTTGAGCACACTGGGCCAATCTTCATCTTTGTGCAAAACGTATCGGCCTGGGCGAGCACGCTTCATTTTTTTGAGCTCAGCGAGATAGGTAATGGTGGCAGCCCGGCTAACATATCCTGAATCAACAAGTTGCTGCGCCAAGTCACGGGCATCGGTCTCATTGGGAAGGAGGTACAATGTGCCTTCTCTTCTCACAATAAGATCAAGACTGAGATAGGCGATTACCACCCCGAAAAGACCCAATACACCAATGCTGATGAGGATGAATTTCTTCACAAATTCTGCCAATAGGCTTTTAAAGCTTCCACCTTGGGATGCGCGTTATGGAACTGCTCAAGATACGCCATATCTCTATCGGCAGAGGGCTCGTCATTTTGCTGCAAATAAACCAATATGCGGTTGATGCGCGCCAATACATGATTAGGTTCTTGCGCCAGACAACGGTTGAAGTACGGAAGCGCTTTGGTGGCCTCGTCTAGTAGCAGCCAGCAATAACCTATACCGTTGAGCGCCTCGGCATGAACAGGATACTCATCCACACACCATTTATAGTGAATCATGGCCTCCTCAACTTTGCCACTTTCTAACAAAAAAGCCGCATAGGCCACCCGAAAATCCAATACGTAGGGCGATGCAGCAATTGCCTGTTGAAAGTATTCATCGGCTTGTGAACTTGCCGTTGAAGTCATCTTCCAAGCAATGGCCAAGCGATAGGATGTCCAGGCAAAACGATTGTCCCATTCCATTTGCGCCTTATTCCTACTGCCCGGCTGGCTCCGGAGATCCAATGCAACAATAGAATCATAGGCTTCACGCAAAAAGAAGTAGTGTACCCTGGCCATGAAGTATTCCTCTCCCTCACCTTCCAGTAGGCTCTTGGCGGAATCTAGCAGAACTGCCTGGTTATCAAATCGCTCAAACTGCTGCAAATAAGCCTTAAGGCGGCTCAAGCGAGTTGGCCGTGGATTATTTACGGCATAGAGTCCGTTTTCTACTTTAGGTTCTGCCGCCGGCGTATTCGTAGGAATTCGAATGTAATGATCATGTACCCTTACATGGGGGATATCTACACTTCCCTCCAAAGGCATGTGGCATTGGGTGCATTGGTCGTTCACCGCATTTCTAGATGCGATGGATGCCGTGCAATTGGATTTGGAATGATCTCCATGACAGTCTATACAAACCCTTTGAAAGCGTTGCGGATCAGTTTGCTGAACAGAAACATGCGGATCATGGCAAGAAGTGCAAACAAACTGCTTGTTATTTTCTATAAAGCACTTGCTCATTTTGAAGCGCTGAATATGACCCGCCATGATGAACTGCTCATGATCGCTGGAAGGCCTGGGCATATAAATATCCATTACTTCATTGAGCACCATCCCCGGTTTGAAGTCAAAGAAACTCTTGCCCGCTTGCAAAACCGCATTGCCTTGAAGGTGGCAACGTTGGCATATTTCAAACTGTAGCTCAGCACTCAGTTTTTTGGGATTGACAATGCTCGGGTCATAGGTCATGGAGGTATCTGTGATATCACCCCTGAGCATTTTATGAACGTGCGCCTGACCCGGACCATGGCATCGTTCGCAGTCAATGCCGTGAGGCACTTCAACAAATTTGTTCTCAGAACCCAATACAAATCCGGTAGGCATGGCATTGTGGCAACTCATGCATTCTAAACCAATGAGTCTGCTGAATCTGCTGTTAAACCCATTTTCAAAACCGGGCGGTAAATCGATTAAACCGCGTTGGGTGTAGAAAGTAAAAGGCATCTGATGGAGATAGCCTTGTTCACTTGAAATATGCGAATTGGTATGTTGACCTGAGCCAATGATGTAATCTACCTTTTGTAAGAGTTGATGAAGGGTATCACCATCAGCCCCGAGCAGGAACTCTTTTACAAAAAGGGAATCGTCTATAAACCGCACCCAATACGCTAGGCCTGATGCACTGTCAAGAAGCATGGCCGGACGACGAGGCAAGGCACTTTTCTCTCGATTGGCCGGAGCGAATGACTGGCCCATTCCGGTTTGGATAAACGACTCATAGATGCTGTTATGGCATCCCGCACAAGTGGCCATTCCAACATATTGTACCGTATCGTGGTGGTTGATAAAAACCTTTTCGGTTTCTGCCTCGAACTGCAAATTGCGTTGGCATTGGGCCAGTAACAATGCCAGCGAAAACAGGGTAAACAGCAGCAGTACAATTCGCTTCACAACGCAATATTCTTTTGCCAGATGGTCACATCCTCATAGTGTTTGCCTTTGCGCAACCAATTTTTCAGCTGTCCGGATTTCTCGAATCCTGCTTTCTTGAACAAAGCTTGACTGGCCTGATTGGAAACAGGAATGTGGGCATATAACTGGTAGATTCCCCAGGCTTCGTAAGCATAGTCCTCCATCAAATGCAAAGCTTCCAGCGCCCATCCTTGCTGTCGATGTTGTTCTTGGGCGATGAGGATGCCAACGGCGGCTCGCAAATGTTGGGGATCAAAATCGTGTAAGTCGAGATGGCCAATAGTTTCCCCTGTTGAGAGGATTTCCAACATAAAGCGAAACTGTTTGGCGATGTAGAGGTCATCTGACGCCGTTTCGATATAGCGTTGCATTAGATCGCGAGAGTACGGCAAATGGGCCTCTCCGAAACGCATGAGCGCCGTGCTGTTCTCCCAAATGAGCAAGTTTTCAAGGTCTTCTGGTTCTACTGCTCGCAAGCGCAGATTTTTTGATTCAATCATACCCACTAACTTCTCCGTTGAAAACGTGGGTAGCAGGGCCACTTAATACAATACAGCGATAGCCCTCCTCTCCTTTTTGAAAGTCAACTTCTAATGTACCCCCCGGCGCTTGAATAGTCAGCGGACCGTGTGGCAGTTTTTGCTCTTCAGCTACTACCAAGGCTACCGCCACAGTACCCGTGCCGCAGCTCAAGGTTTCGGCTTCTACCCCACGCTCAAAAGTGCGCATCCTAATGGCATTATTGTGCACAGACCAAAAGTTCACATTGGTTCCTCCCGGAGCAAATTGTGCGTCATGCCGCCACATTCTCCCTTCCTCTTCAACGCGCACCTCTTGGGTATTGCTCACTTTAATGACCAAATGCGGTGAGCCTGTGTTGACAAACGATCCATGGGCCATCGGATTGGGAAAATGAGCCATTTGCATATTCAGCGCTATTCGGCCATCGTTCAAGGCTGTTCCCCGGTGCTCACCGTCAGGCGCTTCCAACCACACTTCGTATTCGGCCCATTTCATCTTAAGGGCAAAAGCTACCGCACATCTCCCCCCATTGCCGCACATACTTCCTGGATGCCCATCGCTGTTGAAATAGCGCATCTCTACCCTTCCATCTCCTAACGGACGCAATGCCATCAGCCCATCGGCTCCAATACCAAATCGGCGATGACAAAGGGTGGCAATTCTATCTGGTTCGAGTAGGCTTTCAGGCCAAAGGGTACTGTCAATGAGGATAAAATCGTTACCGGTGCCGTGCCACTTTTCAAAGGGAAGAATAGCCATGAGTGGTGAAGGTCGTTAAAAGCTGTTTAAAAGCGCACAAGGTTTTTTTTTTCAAGGTTGTGGAGGTACAGGCTTTGTGAGCGAAATTGCACAACGTAAAAATCGGAAACATGAAGAAAGTCGCAGGAATTTTTGCCAGCTCTCTACTCAGTGCAGTGCTGGCCATTGTACTTTATTCGGAATTCACTGAGAAAAAGGACAATAGTCAAGCACTTCCCATTTTGCCGGAAACCCACAGCCGCACCGTTGCCCTTGGTAATCCATTAGAGAACGACTTCACAAGAGCTGCCGAAATGACTGTTAACGCAGTAGTGCATGTCAAAACGTCATTTGAGCGTAGGGCCATAAGCAGTCCTTTCGAGCTCTTCTTCGGCAATCCTCAAGGCCGAAGTGAATTGGTTCAAGGAGCCGGTTCTGGCGTTATTCTCACGCAAGATGGGTATATCATCACCAACAACCACGTTATTGAAAATGCAGAGAATATAATTGTAGCGCTCAATGATGGCAGAGAGTATGACGCCAAGATTATTGGCACGGACCCTACCACTGATATCGCCCTCATTAAAGTGGATGACGCCCAATTGCCCTTTCTAGAATTTTCGAATTCTGATGAAGTAAAGGTGGGTGAATGGGTTTTGGCTGTGGGCAATCCTTTCAACCTTACCTCCACGGTAACGGCCGGCATAGTAAGCGCGAAGGGGCGCAGCATTGGCATCATTCCGAGCCGAACGGCCATTGAGAGCTTCATTCAAACCGATGCTGCTGTAAATCCTGGAAACAGCGGAGGTGCACTGGTCAATATCAGCGGACAGCTCATTGGCATCAACACCGCCATTAGCACCCACACGGGAAGCTTCGAAGGTTATTCCTTCGCCGTCCCCAGTAATATTGCGCGCAAGGTGGTGGAAGATTTGATGAACTACGGAGCGGTTCAAAGAGCGTTTATTGGGGTTGATATTGGGGATGTGACTTCTGCCAATGCGGAAGAACTTGGATTGGATTTGAAGAGTGGAGTTTACGTAGGTGGGCTGTTGCAAAATGGTGCTGCAGCCGATGCTGGTCTGAAAGTAGGCGATGTTATTGTGAAGGTGGATGGCAAAGAAGTGGCACGCAGCAGTCAGTTACAGGAGATGATTGGTCGGAAACGTCCGGGAGATTATGTCATGCTCACTGTACATCGAGATGGCGAAAACCAAGATTATCGGGTGGAGTTGCGCAATATGCAAGGCACCACAGATGTGATCACCAAAGACGATTTAAACTTTATGGCTGGTTTAGGCGCAAAGCTTGAACCTTTAAGCAGCAATGACAAGCGCAAGCTCGGACTTCGCTATGGGGTGAAAGTAGAGCGAGTGAAGGGCGGGAAATTTGAAAAAGCCGGTATTCCAGAAGGCTTTATCATCACCAAAATGAACAACCGAAATGTAGCCAGCGTGGAAGATATTGAAACCCTCACTCGGCAATTGCGCCCTGGAGACGGCGTTTTGATTCAAGGCTATCAGCCCAATGGGCGACCAGACTATTTTGCTTTTGGATGGTAAGC
>CAZDPF010000127.1:0-6909 GCA_964507215.1 uncultured Chryseobacterium sp.
TTCATCACCAGTCTAATTTCAATCCCAACAACATTTGCGAAAATTATTATGTACCTATCTCAATATCAAATAAAAAAGCCGCCCCACTTTAAGTTGAGACGGCTTAATGATTATTTGATGTCCTTAGGACTCCTTACATAAAGTCGCGCTGCAATATCTTAATGAGGTCAATTATTGCCCAGACACCGCATCCTCCAGCAGTTAAGATAAATAAAATGTTCCACCAAACATCTTTGCCGGCATACCAACGGTGTGCTGCAAACCCACCTAAAAAGAACCAAAGTGCCAACAGAATCCAGTCTTCCTCTTGGAAACCACTTCCACCACCTACTTCAGCATCTGGAACTGCTACCATTTCACTTAATTGATCTTCAGTTGGCAGCAATATAGATTGAGAATCTTCATTCTCTCCTAATTCCTGGGAAGCGGATTGAGATTGCTCGTTCTTTTTGACAGGAAACGAGGCTTCAGATACTCCTAGGCCGATGAAGCACATCAAGGTAAGTACCGTTAAAATTCTTTTCATGAGGTTTGTTTTTTTGTTTGATGCAATTATAGAAAATTTAAATTTGCAAAATGAGACTGTATTTGAGAAACTTTACATTTTTGTTTTTGCTTTGGGCTAGTGAACTAGTAGGTCAGGAGGAGTCCTACAAGCTAGTTGGTGCGTTAATTATTGAATCCGACCAAATGATTCCCTTTAAGCTAAATTTTACCGTTCTAAAAGATGGTTCTTTAAAAGGGATTTCAGAAACAAATTTTCTTAGCGAGGACAAAACCATCTCCGAAATCATCGGTCAAATGGACCAAAAGAATAAATGGCTTTCATTTTCTGAACAGAGAAATTTAAGTACTTCTTCAAGCGCTGAAGCTAATGAGTTCTGTTATGTAACTGTTACGAATCTTACATGGACCAAGGATAAAGAGAAGGCTATTTTTAATGGTGACTTTATTGGGAAGTATCCGGATGGCACCCAATGTGCTTTGGGTAAGATATACTTGACAAGTATGGACATGATCAGCAGTCTTGCAAACAAAAATGACAAAATCAAGAACCTTGCAGATTCATTAAAACAATACCATTTTTCTCAAAGTGATAGTAATAATCAAGACTTACAAGCTAATAGACCAAATGCACACAGTACAATTAACAATCAATTGATATTTAGCTGGAATTCTGAGAAATTAAACATAAGAATATGGGACCAGTTCGAGGAAGATAACGACATGTATTCTGTGTTCTTCAACGATTCAATATACTTCAAGAATGAAATCGCCACGAATATGAAGAAGACTTATTCCTTTGATTTCGTGAGCGATACATGTACTCTCCTTGTGATTGCTGAAAACGAAGGAAATAGACCCCCAAATACCTTTGAAGTACAGTTAGTTGATTCCAAGAATGTACACAACTTGCAATCAAAACTTAAAAAAGGTGAAACCTTTAAGATTCTATTTTATCGGTCAAGGCCATGAGCAGTAAAGTAATACATTTACTAGGTAGAAGAAATTCTGGAATAGCGTTATTGATAATGATGGTATCTGTCTTTATTTACCTTTTAATCCTACCAACTGACCATTTTGATGAAGGTCAATCAATTTGTCTCTCAGTTCTATTGGCAGATACAAGATGCTATGCATGTGGAATGACCAGAGGGATTCAGCATCTAATTCACGGGGATTTTGAAGGTGCTTGGTCCTTTAATAAGCTCACGTTCATCGTCTTCCCTTTAAGCGTTTTTCTAATCGGTCGAAGTATTTTTCAACTGATCTTTACAATCGAACATTCTAAGGATGAGTATTCCTAATCAATCTTTTTATCCTATTTTGTTCAAACAGATTTTTCATAGCTGATATTTATTTGCGAAATATCTATCATTCAGTCTTCTTGCAATCCGCGCAAATAAGAACCAAAGAGATCGCTGAATTCCATTCCATCCAACAACTTATCTCTATTGAGCTTGGCATGTTCAGCCAAGGCCCAGAGAATGAACTCCATCATAAAATAGCGATCGCCTTCCACCAAGTCTGCGGGCGCATGACTTTGCAGAAAATGCTTGAGCGGCGCACAGTTTTCCAATTCTTGTTGATAGTCTTCGTCTGCCATATCAAAGGCCAAGTCAAGATGGGTTCCTTGGGAAAACCAATTCATCACGCCTTGGTATGGATTTCTTTCATCTGAACTTTTCAATTTGTCCAGTGGTGGGAAATAATTGGGATAAAGCTTTTTAATGGCCTCCCCCATCAGCCGTTCTGCTACTGCGATGCTCCCTTGCTGTTCGCCCTCGTAAACCAACTCCACCTTTCCTGTGATACTGGGGATCACTCCTTGAAAATCCATCAATCGGAGGCTCGTTTTTTCTTCGTCGTTCAACAAGGCTCTTCTCTCTGCCGTACTCATCAAGTTTTCAAAAGCACTCACACTTAATCGGGCACTTACTCCGCTTTTGGCATCAATAAACTCGCTACTACGGGCTTCAAAGCTGATTTGTTCCAGAAGCAGCGCAGCCACGGGCGGCACATGGATATTGCTCTTTTGCCAAGCATTTAATTTGGCCTCTTGACGCGTGATCTGCATGGCCACTTCTACCTCCTCTGGGTAATGGGTTAGAATCTGACTGCCTATACGGTCTTTGAGAGGCGTTACAATGGCGCCTCTTTGCGTGTAGTCTTCCGGATTGGCCGTGAACACAAATTGCACATCTACGGGCAAACGCAGTTGAAAGCCACGGATTTGGATATCTCCTTCTTGCAGAATATTAAACAAGGCCACTTGAATTCGCGGCTGCAGATCTGGCAGCTCGTTGATCACAAAAATGCCGCGATGGGCCCTGGGCACCATGCCAAAGTGGATCACTCGCTCATCGGCATAACTCAGTTTGAGATTGGCCGCTTTGATGGGATCTACATCTCCAATAAGGTCTGCTACACTTACATCCGGGGTGGCCAGCTTTTCATAAAAACGCGCTGACCGATGCATCCAGCGAATAGGTGCTTCATCACCTTGCTCCTCAATAATGCGCTTGGCCGCATTGGTGATGGGCAACAGGGGATCTTCGTTCAATTCGCTGCCTACCAATACAGGAACATACTCATCCAACAAATTCACCATCATACGGGCCATCATGGTTTTGGCCTGTCCGCGCAAACCCAATAGGTTGATGTGATGCATCGATAAAATGGCGCGCTCCAGCTCTGGAATAACCGAGTGTTCATAGCCATGTATTCCGCTAAAAACGGCTTGTTGTGCTTTGAGCGCCTCAATCAAGTTGGCACGCAGCTCTTCTCGAACAGAACGCGGCTGATAACCTGATGCCCTAAGCTGTCCTAATGTTTTGATTTCGTGTTGATTGTTACTCATCAGAGATTTTTTCGTCTATTGCGTTCGTAATCTTCAAACACCAGTTCTCCTAAACCTTTCAGTCCGGTGTAAAAAGCCTTGCCCTTGTTGGCGCGTGTGAAATTGGAAACAAACTCTTGCAGCCAAGGATCTTGGGCAATCATAAAAGTGGTCACAGGTATTCCGGCTTTTCGTAAGGCAGCTGCTCGGTTGATGCATTTGCCTACGATGTAGTCATCTAGACCCACACTGTTCTTATAGTAGCTTCCATCAGGCTCTTTCAAGCAGCTGGGTTTGCCATCTGTAATCATGAATATTTGCTTGTTGCCGCCCTTTTTTTTCCGCAGAATTTCAGCCGCTAGGTCTAAGCCTGCGACAGTATTGGTATGAAAAGGACCAACTTGTAAATAGGGCAAATCGCTCAGTTGGATGGGCCAGGCATCGTTTCCAAAAGCAATGATATCGAGGCTGTCTTTGGGGTAGCGGGTTCGGATGAGTTCAGCCAAAGCCAAGGCCACGCGTTTGGCCGGCGTAATGCGATCTTCTCCATAAAGAATCATGGAGTGGCTCAAGTCAATCATGAGCACGGTAGCCATTTTCGACTTGTGGAAGCGCTCGCGCACCAGGAGGTCTTCTTCGCGCAAATAATCATCTCCCATCAAGCCCTGACGAATTTGGGCGTTGCGCAAAGAATCAGTCATGGCCACTTCACTAAAAGCATCTCCAAAGGCAAAAGGACGAAGCGATTCTGTGGCTTCATCGCCTTTGCCACTTTGCTTTCCCTGATGCTGACCACTGCCTGATTTACGCAGCTGGCCAAAGAGTTGCTCCATTGCCGCTTGGCGGATGTACTGTTCCATTTTGGCAGATAAGGTCCAATCTCCGCTGCCTCCACCCCCTTGCACCGCTTCTCGCAAAAAGCCCTTTTGTTTCAGGTCTTCAAAGAAATCATCTAAGGTGTATTCTGGTTTGCTCAGGCCATACTCTTGATCAAGCTCTCGCATCCAATCCATGGCCTCTTCTACATCGCCAGAAGTATGTAAAAGCAATTCGCGAAAGAGGTCGAGCAGTTTTTCAAAAGGGCTCAGGGCTTTCCCTTTGTAGGTAGAAAAGCGCAGTCCGAGATGTGGTTTCCGCATGATGCAATAAAACACTTAATGAGGGAAGAGGTTTACTAAAATTCCGGCAACTGTTCATGACCGCTGCGTTCGTGCGCCCAAATGGGGCGCTCAGCTGGAAGTTCAGGGTAGTGAAATTCTCCAAATTGGGCACTGGGGAGGGCTAGTTCATAACGGATTTCCACTTCTTGGCGCTTTCCCGGTGGCGGCTCCAGCATCATCTGATTGGGCCTATTGCGCAGCTCCTCAATTTTTTCGCGTTCATAAGGTCTTAAGCTTGATAGATCAGTGGTATCGCGCATCAAAACCACCGTGGCAATGAGGTCTAATTTGGGATAAAAAAAGGTGCCTTTGTTGCCTATTTCTTCTACAATCTCACTGCCCAGACGCTGCGCCCATCGCACGGTATAAGGCGCGCACAGTCCCCACAGCGAATGAATGCCTATTTGGGTGGCAATAACCACGGCTGCACGCGTGGCAAAGAAGCTCCCGATGCCCATGCCAGCCACTTCCATAGAATTCCATAAACCACACAACTCGCCGGTTCCCCTTTGGCGTTGCCGATAAACATGATCGTAAATAGAAGAATCTAAATAACCCGTAGCCATTTCAATAGGAAGCGGGTGTTGTCCATCCGCTACGTGCACTCGGGCCCCTCCATATACTTTCTGTTTGTCTTCGCTTTCCACATTCACTACAAAAACGGCAGGATTGTATTTCCACTCGTTATTGGAGGAAGTGACCTTCTTTACGCCATGGGCTTCTAAAACCCTTCGATGGCCATTGATAAACCGATCACATGCATCAGAATCATCAATGGAACGAAACGCCCGAATGGTAACCATTAGCGGTTTGAATTCTCAGGGAGGAGCTCTAGATAATATCGCCCAGACGGCATGGCCTGATTCAACAAGATTCTTCGGGTAGCCTCAGCGGCATGAGCGCCGCCGGCCATGACTTCAGAAGCCAATTGCGGCCAACTCACCAGCGTTTTCCCCATTTCGGCATAAGAGCTTTTCAATCGCTCAGAAACGGAAGGATAATCCACCACGGCCATCATCAACTCCAGTCCTGACTGCGGCGTTAAAGACTGAATGGTGGCTTCATTTATCTCTCCAGCCAAACCGTGAAAGAGCTGCCGATTGGGCTCTATGTCGAAGCGTTCAACATCCAGCATGCCCCGATCACTGGTATCCATAATCACCGGAATTCCAAGCTGTTTAGCCGCCAGTCTCGCCATTATCTTGATCGGTAGCGCATCGCACTCTTCCAATAAAACATCTGCGCCCTGCAGTAATTCCATCAAGTTATCAGGCGTTGCGCCCTCCTCAAACAACTCAATAGTAGCGTAGGGATTTATTTCAACGATAGCCCTTGCGGCCAAACGCGTTTTGCGCTCTCCTATTTGATGAACACCTGCCCTTAAGCGATTGAGATTGCTGAGATCCAAGGTATCGAAGTCTGCCAAGCGCAAAGTAGAAGCCGTTCCCTCCATGGCCAAGGTAACCGCCGCACTTTGTCCAACTGACAAACCAATAATGGCCACTGTCTTTTTCTGCAAAACGGCCTGCTCCTCTTGGCTAATCTTGTGCATGTTTCGAGAAAGTCGCACTTGTTGGAAGAGCCATTCATCCAGTACCCTCACACAAGTGTTCAGCCAAGGGTAGAAAACCCAATTGCCACGGTCTTTCCCACCTTCTTGAGCCAAATAGTGCTGCCATGCTTCTTCAAATGCTGCTGAACCCTTGGGAATACCAGGATTAAGAATGCGAAAAGCATCGAACAACTGCAATTCGTATTGATCTACAAAACGTGGTGAAAGCCCCTGACCGTGATGATCTTTAAAAGACGGCCATCCATCTGCACAGGAGCTTATTCTGTGTTCTGAAAAAATTCTACTCACAAGGCACGTACGATGATGGTTCAACACCAGTGGTAGCCAAACCTGTATGGGATACCGCATTGATTCTGTAGGGAAAAACGTAAGTTTGAATCCATATTTATGGCGACTTGGAACAGGCAAAGTAGGGGATATCAAGGTGTTATACCTTGATGACGAGGCCGACAACCTTCGCGCATTTCGCGCCACCTTTCGCCGTGAATTTCAAGTACTCATCGCCAGTAGCGGTGCTGAAGGTTTGAAAATTTTTGATCAGGAATCACCCCAAATCATAATCACAGACCAAAGAATGCCTGAGATGACGGGCATTGAATTTTTGGTGGAATTGCAAAAAGTGAATTCGGCTCCCATGCGCATGTTGCTTACGGGATACACCGATATAAATGCAGTTATTGATTCAGTTAACAAAGGTCAGGTTTACCGGTATTTAACAAAGCCTTGGAATACCGACGACCTTCAGCAGGCCATCCTCAGTGCTTTTGAAGTGTATGAATTGCGAAGGCAAAATGCCCACTTACTCTGGGAGCTTGAACGTGCCAATGAACAACTGG
>CAZDPF010000128.1:0-6850 GCA_964507215.1 uncultured Chryseobacterium sp.
CTCTTTCCATTCAAGCTTGGCTAAATGCTTGGCATTATGGATCAATGGTCGCTCACCAATTAATTACCTCCACTCTTCTCTCCTCCCTTAACTTCGTCTGCCTACAATCTCCTTATCCATGAAATCGGAGAATCCTCCAACACCCGAACAGCTCGATGCTTCGCTTCGGAAAATGGTTCGGCAAATTGGTCCCCAAGGGGCCTTGGCCATCCTGGCCTTCGGTGACCGGGCTGTACGCATCTGGCGCGAAGAATTTCCGCGCGACTGGGAGGCCCTCCGAATCGAACAAGAAAAATTGCGCTTAGAAAGCAATTCGCAAAAACCTTCCGAAGAATGAACAAGCCCAAAGTGCTCCTCATCGGTTGGGATGCAGCCGATTGGAAAGTAATCCAACCGTTGATGGAAGAAGGACTCATGCCTACCCTTCAGCTGTTTCTTCAACAAGGAGTACACGGCAATATCGCCACCCTTCAGCCAGTGCTTTCTCCTATGCTTTGGACCTCTATTGCAACAGGAAAAAGAGCTTGGCAACACGGTATCCACGGCTTCACTGAACTCAACGCAGAAGGTACAGACCTTCAGCCGATCAACGTTACCAGCCGGAAGGTAAAGGCCATCTGGAACATCCTCAACCAACAGGGCTACAAGAGCAATGTGGTGGGCTGGTGGCCCAGTCATCCCGCTGAACCCATCAATGGGGCTATGGTCTCCAACTTCTACCAGAAAGACTCAGCACCGCTCCCCGACCGATGGGAGCTTGCTGCTTCCGCCATCCATCCGCCAGAACTTTATAACATTCTAAAGAGTCTGCGCGTGCATCCTGCAGAACTTACAGGAGCCATGGTATTGCCTTTTATTCCGAAGGCTTCCGAATTGGACATCCAAAAAGACAAGGTGCTGCAAAACACCATGAAAGTACTGAGCCATGCTGCTTCTATTCACAATGCCGCCACCTATTTGATGGAGAATACTAAATGGGACTTCATGGCAGTATACCACGATGCCATTGACCATTGGAGCCATCTGGCCATGAAATTTCATCCGCCCAAGCAAGCCTTTATACCTGAAGAGAAATTTGCGCTGTACAAAGACATTGTGCGTTCTGGTTATCGCTTCCACGACATGATGCTTGAGCGCTATTTGGCCTTGGTAGATGATGAAACCACGGTGATTTTGCTCTCTGATCATGGCTTCCACAGCGACCATCTTCGTCCGCACATGCTCCCCAAAGAACCTGCCGCTCCGGCTCATGAACATCGGCAGTTTGGCATACTCGCCATGCGTGGCCCGCAGTTCAAACAAGGCGAAACTATTTATGGCTCTCGCTTGCTCGACATCACCCCTACACTATTACAACTGTTTAACTTGCCCATTGGGCAGGATATGGAAGGACAAGTTCTGGTGCAAGCCTTCCGCCATCCAATAGAGGTGAAGACAGTAGCGAGTTGGGAAGAAATTCCCGGAATCTCAGGCCAACATCTTCAGGGCTTAGAAAGCAGTGGTGAAGAGGCCCGAGAAGGATTAAAGCAATTGGAAGAGCTGGGCTATATAGAGCCTTTAGGACCCAATAAAGCGGCCAACATAGAAAGAAGTCTTCGCGAAAATCGTTACAACTTGGCCATTAGCTATTTAGATGGCAATCAATACCAAGAGGGCGGAAAACTCTTGGAAGAACTTTGGTGTGAAGACCCCAACGCCATGCGTTATTTAGACCGCTTGGTAAGGGTGCATCTCAAACTGAACCAAGTACGCAAGGCCCAAGACTTTGTCAATGAAGCCCTCGCCCGAATAGAGAAGTCGCCACGTTTATTGTTTCTAGAAGGATTGGTGCATGCCGCCGCCGGAAGAGATCTTCAAGCCTTGAAAACCTTCGACCAATTGTTGGAACTGGCCCCTGAAGATGTTAACCTACTCAATCAAGTGGCCCGAGTACACCGGATGAGAGGCAGTAATGAAGAGGCCGAAACTTGGTTCAGAAAAGCCTTGGCTCTGGATGCCCACAATACCATCGCCATGACTGGTATTGGCCTTTGCTTGTTGAAGTCCGAACAATATGAAGCCGCTTTAGACATGCTTTTGCAGTCGGTGGAACAATTGTACACCCAGCCTATGGCCCATCTTTATATAGGAGAAGCTTTGCGCGGACTGGAACTGTGGGCAGAGAGTGCACAAGCTTTTGAATTGACCAAGCGCATGATGCCCAACAATGGCAAGGTATTGCACTATTTACTAGAGCTTTATGCTGATCGCCTTGGGGATACTGAAAAAGCAAAGGCTATAGAAATTGAGTTGGAGAATCTGCAAAAGGAGCCAGTAATAGTGGTTTCTGGACTGCCGCGTAGCGGAACCTCCCTCATGATGCAACTACTGGAACGCGCAGGTATAGAATTGCTGGTAGATGATGTTCGCCAAGCGGATGACTCTAACCCCAAAGGCTACTATGAATTGGATGCTGTAAAACGTTTACGAGCCGATATGAATTGGCTCGAAAGTGCTCAAGGAAAGGCGGTAAAAGTGGTAGCGCCTTTGTTGCCCTCCCTTCCAGTAGGTCAGCGTTACAAGGTGATTTTCATGAAGCGTTCACTTACTGAGGTTTTGGTATCACAACAAGTGATGATGGGGAAAAAGCGAGAAGATGCCCTCAAGAACTTCCCTCTTCGCATGGCCAACCAGTTGCAACAACAATACGATCGCGCCCTACAATGGATGCAACGGCAACCGCATGTAGACTTTATTGAAATTGATTACGAGCAGTTGCTGGCCCATGATTCAACGGTTGAAGACTTGCTGTCTGCACTTCTTGAAACCCCTGTGAATGAAAGTATTTGGAAGGCTGTAGACCAACAATTACATCGCAATAAGCTAACTTCCTGATAACACTGTAGAAATACTTTGGCGACTTCATTTATCAATCATGCAGCAAAAAGAAACTGCCGGTCGCTTGTTGAAGTATTCTGCCACTGCCGCCGCTTTAACAGGGGTTACCGTGGCCAATGGTCAGATCTACTATACTGATCCCAATCCGGATGTTCAAATGATTGGCAATCTCGCCACTTTCCGCGTTGATGTTGACCAAAATGGCACAGATGACTTCGAATTTATTGTGATTGATACCTCCTTTAGTGGAATCCCTTACGGAAAAATTCAAGTAGCCGGATTAAATGCTGGCGATGATATTATTGGATTTGTAGCCAACGGCTACTCTTACGCCAGTTTGTTGAGCCAGAACGATGTAATTGACGGCAGTTTACCGCAGAACAACGGTGGTGTTCTGGCTGAATTTCCGCTCTTTGGGGCTTCATATCCATTGTGGAACGATGGCGTAACCGATGGCTATCTGGGTTTCAAAATTGAATTGAACGGCTCAGCCCATTACGGTTGGATGCGCTTAGATGTAGCCTCCAATGCCAAGTCGGCAGTTTTGAAAGACATGGCGGTGAACCTCAGCGGAGGCGATCCTATTCAGGCCGGACAAAGCTTGGGTATTGCCGATGACCTGATGTTCAAGGTGAATATCTTCCAAGCTCAGGATGAAATGGTGTTGCAGTTTCCTGCACATTTGCTCAATGGTCAAGTGGAGGTGTTGGATATGACGGGGAAGATTATTGCGAGTAAGTCTATCAACGACACCGAAATACGCTTGAACTGGAGTCTGAATGCCAAAGGCTTGTTTATCGTTCGCATGCGCTACCAAGGCACCGTAGTAGCTCGGAAGCAGATCATGCGCTGATTCCAATCAAATTCGTCAACTTTGCAAGGCGCCCAATCGGCGCCTTTCTTTTTGCTAATGAACCCACGACTCGCTTCTTACCTGAGTGCCGCAGCCGCTTCTACCGGAAGTTTGCTTCAAGCACAGGTGTTGTATACCGATTTTGATCCTGATTTGGTGATTGAAGGCAACTTACAAAGCCTTCGCATCGATGTAAATCAAGATAGCATAGACGATTTTGTATTCATTACCGAAGACACTGTATTACAGGCCGTCAATGGTTCTTATGCCATTGGAAGATTGCGTGCAGGCGGATATGCCAATCTCAACAATCAACTCTTAGGTTCTCAACCTTCAGCCTACGGTTACGTGCAAAAGCTCGAACATGGCGATGAAATTGGTCCCGATCAGCGCTTTCTCTTTGCTGGTACGATGGCCCTTGAAATTGATGGTCAAAATCCGTTCAACGAACCTTGGAACGGAGGTGCATTTGAAAAGTACATCGGCTTTAGAATCCGTTACACTGCAGATAGCAGCCATTATGGCTGGATTCGTCTGGATGTTTCTCCCGATGCCCGTAAGGCGGTCATTAAAGATGCAGCCTTCAGCACATTAGCCGATACTGCCATTGCCGCAGGATTTGAGGTTTTGAGCCATCAAGATCAGGCGTATTTATTGGATGATTGGATCACACAAAATGGGCAGTGGCTGCATTTCAGTCTTCCTGAAGCGGCGCTGCAAACAGTTTTCACCCTCTATTCAGTAAATGGGCAGCAACTCTGGCAATGGAGGGCAGATGCTTTGGAGAATAGCTATCAACTACCTGATCAAGCAGGTATTTATGTATTGGTAGCCAATAAAAAAGGCATCCTCAGCAGAAAGCGATTCCTGCGTTGAATGCCTGAAGGATTAAAGCGGCCAGGAGCCTTACAAATCCATTTGAAAATCTACTTGTAGCTTTTTGGCCATCAGTTTGTGGAGGCGTTTGCGCAATTCACCCAGGGGCACCTTTTGGATGAGCTCATCCCCAAAAGCATAGAGCAATAATGCCCTTCCTTCATGTTCAGGAATACCTCTAGAGCGCAGATAGAAAAGTGCTTCTTCATCGAGTTGCCCAACCGTACAGCCATGTGAACACTTCACATCATCGGCAAATATTTCCAATTGGGGTTTGGTATCAATGGAGGCTTTCTCCCCGAGGAGAATATTCTTGTTTTCCTGAAAAGCATTGGTCTTCTGCGCGTGCGGACGAACCATCACTTTACCGTTAAAAACCCCTTTGGCATTGCCATCATACACCCCTTTGTAGAGCTCATGACTTTCACAATGTGGCACTTGGTGGTCAACAAGGGTATGATGATCAGCAAATTCTCTTTCACCAATCAAGGTGAGGCCATCCAGCCAGGCCACTGCATTCTCAGCTTGGAAATAGAACTGCAAGTCATTCCGAACAAAGCGTCCTCCAAAAGTGAAAGTACCCGTACGCACACGACTGTCACGATGCAATCGCAAAGCCGTATTGTCAATAAGACTGGCCTCGGCCCCATCATTTTGAATGCGGTAGAGCTCTAGTTCGGCATTGTCTTCTACATAGATCTCCGTTGCTGCATTGGTGAGCACAGGGGCTTCTCCTAAGCTTTGGTGGCGCTCAATGATTTGGGCATGACTGCCAGACTCCAATACAATAAGATTGCGCGGCTGATTAAAAAAGGCCCCCGCATCTGCCGTTGTAAAGTGAATAATTTCAATGGGCTTCTCTACCACCTTATTTTTCGCCACCCGAATGAAAGCCCCTTCTTTGGCGAAAGCCGTATTGAGGGCCACCATGGGGTTTTGTTCGCCAAAGGCCATTCCGAAATACTTGTCCAACACATGCCGGTGGCGCTTGAGGGCCGCCGAGAACGTACACACATCGTACCCTTGGTGGGTAGTTTCGCTCAACCAACTGCTGTATTGCCCATTTACAAACACCAACTTGTAGGTGTCTATATCATGTAAAAAATAGCGTTTAACATCTTTGAACTCCAAGGTGTTCTCGCCTTGTTGAAACACCCGATAATCGTGCTTCAGAATAGGTTTCAGATTGGTGTACTTCCATTCTTCGTGGCGCACACTTGGGAAGCCTTCGCGCTCGAACTGCAGCATGGCCTTGCGGCGTTTTTCATGCAACGCAGTGCGTACCTCGCCATTGAGATCATTTTCAAAAACGATGAAAGACGAGCTGAGTTTGTCTTGTAACTGTTCTACACTCATGCCTCTGCGTGTTCGGCTTTGATCCAATCGTAGCCCTTGTCTTCTAGCTCAAGGGCCAACTCTTTGCCCCCACTCTTTACAATGCGGCCTTTGTAGAGCACATGCACAAAGTCTGGCTGTATGTACTCCAACAAACGTTGGTAATGGGTAATGAGGATGATGGCATTGTCTTTTGAACGGAGCCTGTTGACCCCATTGGCCACTATGCGCAGCGCATCGATGTCGAGACCCGAGTCTGTTTCATCCAGTATGGCCAATTTGGGTTGCATCAAGGCCATTTGGAAGATTTCATTGCGCTTCTTCTCTCCTCCACTAAAGCCCTCATTCAACGATCTGCTGAGGAAGCTTTTGTCCATCTCCAGCAATTCCATCTTCTCACGCATCAAGCGCAACAAGTCTTTGGCCGGAAGCGGCTCTTGTCCGCGAGCCTTGCGGGTTTCGTTGAGAGCTGTTTTCAGGAAGTTCGTCACGCTGACCCCTGGTATCTCTACCGGATACTGAAAAGAGAGAAAAACGCCAAGGTGGGCGCGCTCTTCAGGGGAAAGTGCCAGCAGATCTGTTCCGTCAAAATCTACATGGCCTTCGGTTACTTCATAATCTTCTCTTCCGGCGATAACCGAAGATAAAGTGCTTTTGCCCGAACCATTCGGACCCATGATAGCGTGCACTTCTCCGGCATTTACAGACAATTCAATCCCTTTCAAGATTTCATTGCCGTCAATGGCTGCGCATAGGTTTTTGATATTGAGCATGGGGTAGGTACTAGTTTCTTAAAGGTGGACTGATCGTAGTAATCGTTTTAAAGGCAATGGGTGGAAACAATAGGATCAAACTACCCTACCGATCCCTCTAAGCTTACTGCCAACAACTTCTGGGCTTCCACGGCGA
>CAZDPF010000129.1:0-6835 GCA_964507215.1 uncultured Chryseobacterium sp.
ACAAAGCCGATTTCCATTGAATGTAAATGACTTACAATGTTTTACCTTTGCAGTGCAAATGTTGTTTAATGCTGGGCTCTAGCTGAGTTGAGCCAAGTAGAACAACACTTCTTTTCTGATCGCCCTGTATCGAGCCTCTGCTCTGTTAAAGAGAATAAGTAATCTACTACTCTCTGCTCAAAGTCTTGAGAATCAGTATTCGAATGGGTTTATCTCGAAAGTTAATTTGACCTATTGATGCCGGGTTGTGGTGTCTACTTCATGAATGGTCTTTGTTGAGGTTCTCAACAATGGCTTTAAAAACAACACCTTGTATGGGGAGATCCCAAGAAACTTTTGGCAAGAAAGAAAGAGAGAAAAAGCGCGACAAGAAGCGACAAGACAAGCTTGCCAAAAAAGCTATTAGAAAGTCTAATCCAAAAACGCCTGGATCAAATTTTTCTATTTCTTACGTAGATGAATATGGCAATCCTACTGATACGCCACCAGATCACGCGTCAAGGCCCAAGATCAAATTAGAAGACATTGTGATCGCCGTGCCGCGCATGACAGAAGAAGAAGCTGCAGCAGACAATGTTCGCCAAGGAAAGGTAGCTTTCTTCAATTCTGATAAGGGCTACGGATTTATTCGGGAAGATTCCACCGGTGAAAAGTATTTTGTACACGTGAGCCAATTGGCCGAGAGTGTAGAGGAATCAAACAGTGTGACCTTTGAATTAGAACGTGGTCCGAAAGGACTCAACGCCATCAATGTGAAAAAGGTGAAACCACCTACCGCAGAGGCCTAGGCGCTACTCAAGCGTCTTGACGAAAAGACAAAGAACAAAGCCGTCTCCAATTCCGGGACGGCTTTTTTAATGGCATACAGCCAAGTGGCCTTAACGCGTACTTGCTGATTTTTCCATCAGATCATCTGCAGCAACATACCGCACAGCCAGGCTCCATAAGTTCCCAGTGCATAGCCCAACACAGCGAACAACACGCCAACCGGAGCCAAGCTGGGGTGAAAAGCAGCCGCTACAACAGGGGCAGATGCCGCTCCACCAATATTGGCCTTCGAGCCCACAGCCAACAGAAAATAAGGCGCGCGAATGAGTTTGGCTACCATCACTAAGAGCAGAACATGAAAAGCCATCCAGATAAGTCCGAGCAAAAAGAGTCCTGGATTGTCAAAGATTTCCAAGATGTTCATCTTCATACCGATGGTAGCCACCAAGATGTAGATAAACACACTGCCCATGCGGGAGGCTCCGGCACCCTCGTAGTTGCGGGCACGGGTAAAACTCAAGATCAATCCAAAAGTGGTACTCAATACAATCAGCCAAAAGAATCCGCTGGTCAAACTGAACTTTTCCAATTGAGGCGCATGTTCACTGATCCAACTGCTGAAGAAATCGCCCAATAGGTGAGACAGTCCGGTAAGGCCGAATGCCAATCCGAGGATGATTTTATAATCCCTAAAAGTGGCAATACGAGCGGTGCGCTGGCTGAACTCTTCCATTTTGTGTTTGAGCGATTCTATAACAGACGAATCGGCTTTGAAGAACCGATCAATGGCCTCTGTTCTGCCCACTCCGAAGAGCAAGAAGGCCATCCAGATTTCGGCTACTATCACATCTACCGTGATCATGATAGAGTACAACTTCGAGCTCGGTTCGAAGATTTCGTACATAGCGGCTTGGTTGGCTCCACCGCCTATCCAGCTGCCTGCAATGGTGGTCATGCCGCGCCACACAGCGTTTGATCCTTCGCCGCTTACCGCTTCCGGAAGCACATTTTGCATCAACCAAAGGGCAATGGGTCCGCCGAATACCACCCCCAAGGTTCCGGTAATGAACATGATCAAAGCTTTGGGCCCGAGGCGCAGAATTTCTTTAAAGTCGATGCTCAGGGTGAGCAAGATCAGACTTGCAGGAAGCAAATAGCGCGAGGCAACAAAGTAGAGTTGCGATTTGCCGGTAAAGGGTTTGATCAAGTGGAAGGGTACCGATGCTTCTTCTGCCCACACTTTGAAATCATGCAGACTGCTGATGGCAGTTGGTTGGTAGCCTTGCTCACGGAGCGACTGAAGTGCGGCCTCGAGATCGAGCCAAGCTGGGGAGATAATGCCTAGCGTATTGAAAAGAGAGGGTAAAAAATAGCACAGTAAGAGGGCGGGGATGATGTTGTAGAACTTCTTGAAACCCGGTAGCTGCGCGGTATAAAAGATGCCCATCAACAGGCTCATCAACAGGCCAAAAACCACCGCGTCATTGGTGATCAGGGGTTTGAGCGATACAATGTCTTCCATATTGCGCAAGATGGCGAAGTCAGCGCAATTAATTGGCTTGTCTTGTATAGAATATGGAAATCAGCGCGAGGCCTTCCATGCATCAAGCCAGCCCAACACTGCTTCTTGCCAGCGTGCATAGCCTTCTGCATTCATGTGCAAGGAATCTTGAATGAACAGATTGCCATTTACGCGACCGTTTTCTTTCAGCATCAGCGGCCACATATCAATGAAATGCACCTGCTCATCGCTTGCACAAAGCGCCTGCAATGCTTCATTGAGTGATTGGTATTCTTGCCGCAACTTCCAGCGCGCAGGACTGGGTTTCGGACTGATCAGCACAAGCTGGGTATCGGGCAGGCGCTGGCGAACCTCGGCTACCAAGACACGGGCGTCGTTTAAAGTGGCCTCCACGCTTTTTCCCAACGCCAAGTCATTGTCGCCTTCGTAGACAAACAAAACTTCTGGTTGGTAAAGGAAGATGGCGGTGTCTTGGGCGGCTATTAAATCGCTGAATTGCGATCCACCAAAACCCGTGTTGATGGTGAGATAATCTGGAAAGTCCAATGCCAAACTCTTCCACAATCTGATGGAGCTGCTGCCAGTAAAAAGCAGAAGAGGAGGAGGTTCAACGCTTTCTGAAGAACGACCAGCAGGAGCCGCAGGGGGCGATTGGCATGCAGTGGCCAGCAGGAAGAGCGAGAGAAGGGCGATGGCTTTCATCAGCACAAAGAAAGCCTACTTCCACAAAGGTCGTCAGACCAATTCTTTGTACAGCATGAATACCGCCATGAGCAATACGAACCAAGCGAAAGCGGTTTTCAACTTGCTTCCATCAATGCGTTTGCTCAGGGCCACCCCGATAAACATGCCTGCTCCCGAAAGTAGGATGAGCAGTGCAAGAAAGGGATAGTTGATATGGATGTCGGCATTGCCATGGTCTCCAAGAAAACCGATCAAAGACTTCATACTAATAATCGCCAGCGAAGTACCTACGGCCAGTTTCATGGGCAACTTTCCGAGTACCACCAATGCCGGAATGATGAGGAATCCACCCCCTGCGCCCACCAATCCGGTGACCACCCCGGTGACCAATCCTTCCAGGATGATGAGCATCGGATTGCGCTTCGAACTGTTAGTGTCACTTGCAAGCACTTCTTTTTGCTTGCGCAGCATAGAAAGGGAGGCTACCAGCATCAAAAGGGCAAAGAATACCAGCAAAAGGAGGCTGCGCTCTACAATCCAAGAACCAACCGCCATGGTTTCGGGTAGGGCAGGAAGCACAAAACGTCGGGTGCCATAGACCGCCATAATAGCAGGGGCACCAAAACCAAAGGCCACTTGCCAATCTACTTCTTTGTTGAAGTGTTTACGCACAGCACCGATCAAAGCGGTAGCGCCCACCAACACCAAAGAATACGATGTAGACGAGAGAGCATCAACCCCAAAGAGGTAGACCAATACGGGAATGGTGAGAATAGAGCCGCCACTGCCGATAAGGCCCAGCGACAAACCGATTAATAAGGTGGCCAAGTAGCCAAAGAGGTCGAGCAGTTCCATGGGAGGCAAAGCTCCGTTCATTCTGCACCGGAGGGTGTGACCTGTGTCTCTTTATTCTTTTTTAGACGAAGGCGATGAGCGTTCTTCCTTGGCCTCTTTCTTGAGCGAGAGGTCTTTCTCGGTGTCTGTCTTGATGATCTTGTCGCGTTCTAGGGTAGACATCAAATTGCCGAACTGCACCTGGAATTTACTTCCCTTAACAGCTAGCACGATGCCCTTCTGACGGGTTCCCATCATGCGCACTTCGTCGCCGGGCACGATAGGTATGGCCAATAAGCGTTGCATGCGGGCTTCTTCGCGTCTTTGTTCGCGTATTGCCTCCTTCTCAGTTTGCTTTTTGGCTTGGTTGGTTTGTTCTCCTAAGAAAGACAGTAAGCGATCAGTGAGCTCTTTCTTGGCTTTCTTACTGCGGGCTTTTTCCCACTCGGTAACAAAACGTGCGAAGCGCTTGCCCCACATCAATTGGCGGCTTTGCTGTTCGTTTACATCGCCCTGTTTCTTTACTTTTTCCTCCAGCTTGTTGATTTTCTTCTCTTGTTCAGCTTTGAGGGCGCGAAGCTGATCAAGTTCTTCGGAGAGTTGTTTGCGTTTGTGGGCGAGCTGTTGTTTTTCGCGTTGTACCCCACTCAGCAGTCCATCCAAACGCACTTTGTCTTTCTCCAACCTGCTTTTGGCAGATCGGATGAGCTCTTCTTCCAATCCGGCTCGGCGCGCCACCTCAAAGGTGTAGGAACTACCGGGAGTGCCGGTTTCCAATCGGTATTCTGGTCTAAAGTTGCGTTGATCAAAAGCCATATTGCCATTAAAGGCAGCCGGAAGGGTAGAGGCCAGTGATTTGATTCGGTTGTAATGGGTGGTGATAACCCCACGAACATTTTGAGCATGCAAGCGCTCGAGGACTTCCTCGGCCAAGGCGCTGCCCAAATCAGGATCAGTGCCTGAACCAAATTCATCGATGAGCAGCAGGGCCTGATCACTTGCTTTTTCTAGGAAGACGCGCATTTTCTCAAGGCGCGAGCTGTAAGTAGAGAGCTCGTTTTCTATGGATTGGCTATCGCCGATATCTCCTAATAATACGTCTACAATGGCCATTTCACTTCCGGGGTCTACCGGAACGGGAATACCAGATTGCAGCATGCACTGTAAGAGTCCAACTGTTTTAAGCGTGATCGATTTCCCGCCGGCATTCGGTCCGCTAATCACCAAGAGGCGTTGTTCCGGGGTGAGCGTTAAAGAACAAGGAACGGTGGCTTTGCCTCTTCTGCTGTTGTGCAGTAGCAAAACCGGATTGCGCGCGTTCACCAAACGGCTATGTCCGCTCATGTTGATGGTGGGTACCATGCATTGATAGCGCTGCGCGTAAAGTGCTTTGGCACGAACTTGATCAATGCGGATGAGCAGGTGCCGGTAGCGCTGCAGTTGAGGATGGTAAATGGCGATCTCTCGGGTGAGTTGTTGCAGTATACGCCTTACTTCTCTGCGCTCTTCCTCTATCAATTGGGCCACCTCATTGTTGATGGTGATGCACTCGCCCGGCTCTAAATAATAGAGGGAATGCTTATTCGAGCTGCCGTGGAAAATGCCGTTTACTTGGCCTTTATACGCCGCTTGAACGGCCAGCACCCGACGGTTGTCGTACACGCTTTCGTCTATATCGCCTAAGAGACCTTTGGAGGCCAATTTCTGTCTGATGCGATAAAAGATGCGATCAGCTGCGGTTCGTTTTTTCCCTAGGTCTGACCGAATTCGCGCCAGTTCAACGCTGGCTGAAGAACGCACTTCCCGATGGGTGTCGAATACCTTGTGGATGGCGGCCGGCAATTGTGGCAGGGGAAGATCTTCTTCCACCAAAGCATAAAGCAGGGGGGTGTCTAGGCGTTGCTCTTGAAGAAATCGGAAGAGATTGAAATAGGAATCGCACAAAGACAGCAGCTCAAAGAACTGATCGGCCTCTAAGGTGGCGTTGGCTGTTTTGAGCAAGCTCAAAGTGGCCGCTTGCAACTCGAAGCTCAAGGCCGGCATGGGCATTTCGCGCAGGAAGAGCTGTAAGCACTCATCAGTTTCTCCCAACCAAAGCGCAATTTGGTCTTTGTGGCTTACAGGGTGCAGCTGTTCAATGGCTTCTCTGCCTTCAATGGTGCTGCAGCGCGTTTGAATTTCCTCAATGAGCTCCTCAAAATCAAGGGAAGCCAATAGATCGCTGGGAAATACTAAGAGTTGCTCGGTCATGAGTGCGGACTCCACAAAAAGGAATGCACGCCCAAAGCGGAAATAAATTCCCAAAATGAAACAAGAAACTTGTCCGGTAATTCTGTATCTCGCTGATTCACAGCTTTAACATTTATTGGCACAATCCTTCAGTTACTTTTGTCACAAACGAATCACCCAAGCGTTCCAAAAGACTTTTATCAGCGGTAGTGCTTATTGGATTCTTTTTCGGAGCCTGCTCCAAAGATGACAATAACCCTACAAATCCTACCACTCCCAACAGCTTTCAAGAGCTGAATGTTGCACCCACCTTTGATTGGAGCACCTCCAGCGAGCTCAGCCTGAATATTCAGGGTTTGCCCACGGTGAATCCCATCAACCGCACCTTAGTGATCTTAGATCAAGAGGGCCGTGTGGTGCACAAAGAAACTTGGCAGATGTCTGCCTCAGGAGTAGTGAACCTCAATCTGCCAGCGTATATGTCATAGATCACCGTGCGCTATGGTGCGATAGAGAAAGTAGTGGCCATTGAAAGCAATGGAACAGCGAGTTTCTCTTTCATCCCCACTGTAGTAGACGACAGCAATCCGGCACAGAACCGCTACTACAAGTCGCCTGACAATTTGCCTTGGGCGTTGGAAGTATCTTCTCGATTTGAGTATCCCACAGAGAAAACAGATATTCTAGATGCTTATCTTGATTTTGCCAATTGGGCGCAATCATCAGGTCAGCAAGAAGCAGATTGGTATGTAGAAGGCCAAGGTCGCAGAAGCGAGTCGAACATCTACTGAGTTTAGG
>CAZDPF010000130.1:0-6831 GCA_964507215.1 uncultured Chryseobacterium sp.
TTAGTTAGGTTGTCTTTTGCCTACTCTGTACGCTTTTCGGCTTCCGCGGTGTGTTAAAACAGGGTGAAGATACAAGTGGACTTTGATAGCTTACTGAAAATTAACAGTCATTTATACACCGTGAACATTGAATAAAATTCTCACCACTGGAAAAATGCCATGAACATATTCTTGCTCCTAGAATTGGGGAGATGCAATGAAGTAGCAACGCACACATTTACAATGCACTGCATAGCATAGTAATGCAGCTGCCTTCAGTCATTCATCAGGTCAAATGGCGATGTGGCCACTCTCAAGCGCTGAAGCACATGGCCTTCGTGATTGAGTAAAAGAGCACTCAGTGATCTTCCGAGATAGGCGCCCGTATCAATAAACCATGCATTTTCGGAGGTTTTAAACAGCGGTCTGCCGGAGGCTTGCACCACATGACCTACTACTTGCAATTGAGGTAGTCTTTGCAGGGGCTGCCTGTTGAAAAGCAAACTGTTGGATGCGTCAAGCGCGGTTTCCTTCTGCAGTCCCTTTGCCCAACCAGCATGGCTGATTCGTACATGAGGAGTTTGCCAATGCAACGGCCTTCGGCTGAGCCAATCAATCACCTGTTGTTCGTCTAACTGCTGAAACTTAATTTGTTGCAGGATGGGCTTGATGGAAGGAGAATTTTTCCGCTGTTTCCACTCGCGCATAAACAGCCATTCATGATTGCCCATGAGAAAGAAGACCTGGTAGGGGTATTCTTTTTCAAGTTCCATGGCATAGCGCAAGCAGGCTCCATTAAAGGGTCCTTTCTGAATGAGATCGCCCACCTGAATAAGGAAAGTGTCAGACGGATCCCAATGGGTTTGCACCATTTCTTTAAAGGTGTGGTAACAGCCATGTACGTCACCAATCACCAGCGCTTTCATGCCGCAATCAATCTAACTAGGCGAAAGATGAGATCAATTATTGATCATCACCGGCATGACCAGCATGAGCACCTCTTCGCCCATTTCCAAGCCATCCATGGGGGAGAGCAAGCCCGCCCTACTGGGCGATGAAAGTTCTATTTGAATATCATCGCTTTCCAAGTTGGCCAACATCTCAATAAGAAAGCGTGAGTTGAAGCCAATTTCCATATCGCTTCCATCGAATTCGCAATTCAAGCGCTCGAAAGCCTTGTTGCTGAAATCGATGTCTTCGGCCTGTATCTGCACTTCTGTTCCAGCCAGTCGCAAGCGAATCTGATGGGTGGTTTTGTTGGAGAATATGCTCACCCGGCGAATGCTATGCAGGAAAGACTCACGGCGAACGCGCAGGCTATTGGGATTTTCCTTCGGAATGACCGCCTCGTAATTAGGATAGGCTCCGTCAATCAAACGACAATTGAGCATCACATGTCCGAAATGGAATTCGCTATTCTTCTCATTGTAGCTCATGACCACTTCGTCATCAATAGAAGCCAGAACATTTTTGAGAATCTGCAAAGGCTTTTTGGGCATGATAAAGGAGGCGCTCCCTTGGCTGTGAATGTCGGTGCGCTTGTAACGAACCAGCTTATGGGCATCGGTAGCTACAAAAGTGGCACCCTCTGGATCGAGTTGAAAATACACCCCAGACATTACAGGACGAAGTTCATCATTGCCTGCTGCGAAGAGGGTTTTTTGAATGGCAGTAGCCAGTACAGCCGAGGGTATTTTGGTGGTAGAAGTGTTCTCTAATTCGGGCAGCTTGGGGTACTCATGGCTGAGGAAATAGGGCACTTCGTATCGCCCATATTCAGAGACAATCTCCAACTGTGTTCTGCTGCCATCACCAAAATCGAAAGTCAGTGGCTGCTCAGGGAAGGTCTTTAAAGTGTCAATGAGAATGCGCGCCGGTACGCAGGCCTCGCCCTCGGCATCCGTATCAACAACGAGCCGGGTGCTCAGGGTAGTTTCAATATCACTGGCAGTGATAGACAGTTCACCTGGTTTCAGGCTGAACAGAAAATTGTCGAGAATGGGCAAGGAAGTGTTGCTTCCAATAACGGCACCTGCCATTTGCAGTTGCTTCAACAGGGCACTGCTCGAAACGATGAAACGCATACTCAGCTTGGGTTGAAAATTCCTTTAGAGGGTCAAAGATAACAGGGGAGAGCGGCCTTTAACCTTTTACTCAATCCTTTTATTCAACATTTATTGAAACGGCTTCTGTTCCGCCCATAATATTCCGTAAACCGTAGAACTGCAGCAGTACCATGCGGCCATCGTCATATACACCATGCATGCGATCAGGATCGTATTCCAATGGAGTACCATCAGACGAAGCAGCATCAGGTGCCGCCTTGATGCGATAGGCCTTGAGCCAATGCGACTCACCTGATTGAAGTGTCCATTGAATTTGCCAAAAAGGCGGATGCGCCAACAGGCTGTCTTTGCGGCTAAAAATCTTGTCGCTTTCTACAATGGCGCCTTCATACTTGGCCAATTGCAATTGCTGCAGATAGGTGCGCAAGACGTTTTCCTGTGTACCTGCATTTACTTCGTCGCCTTCAAACGTTTTCCATTCCAACCACTTGCCTGATTCGTCTTGGGTAAGATGCACTTGCGGCAATGAGGATTCTTGGTACTTCATGTGAAAGTCGCTCCATTGGGTAAAAGGGTGCTCAATGAGTTGCCGGTCATACCACAGCACCTCATCGGTAATGAAGCGCAAAGAGAGATAGCCATTGAAACCGGGAATATGCACGGCAAAAGGTAGATCGGCCCCTTCGTTGAGCATATAAGTGCCTAAATAGTCTGGCGTGTCAGTGCCTACAAGGAAATGGGCTACTTTTTTGCCCTTGGCGTAAACTTCTACCTCTTTTCCATAGGTGCTCATCCTGCGAAGAATCTCTTCTTCACTATTGCCCGGAACAAAATTGCGCATCTCCATGCGCTTCAAGGTTTCTAGTAAAACCTCTATGGCATCACTGCGTACCGCACGTTTGTTCAATTGCCAACCTGTTGGAGTTCTCAACAGCTCAATTTCTCTTGGCGTTTTGTCGCGAAGAATAATGCGGTCAATGGCAGAGGTGTCTTCCACCCCAAACTGGTACCAAGCCTCTTCAATGCCGCCCATGGCTTGTCGCTTTTGGGAGCGCTGCCAGAAAACAATGGCCAATGCTGACAGCACAAAGAGCAGGGCCAAATAGGGTAGGTTCTTCTTCATAAGCTGTGGGCATATCGGCGCTTGCGCCACCACTGTTGTATTAAACTGAATACGATTAATACGAAAATTGGCAAGGCAGTGTTGAGCAATATCCAATAGTTTCGCTCTTCATCGCGCCTACTGCTGTCAAGCAAGCGAATTTTCAACTCCCTGCCTCGAAGATCCATCAATCCTGATCCATCCAGCAGATAATCAAAGGCATTCAGCATGAACTCTTTATTGCCATATTGTACGCCTGTGAACTGATCAAATCCCAATTGCAGTGGCAGTCCACGTGGTACATTGGGATTGACCACATTGAGTTGGTTCTTGGCAATATCGCCATCACCAATCACCAACATACGGGTGGTTGTGCTGGTATCGAGGAGCGGCAAATTTTGTCCTTGCGCATTCTTCGGACTGATTCTATTGGTGAAAGCCGAAGGGAAGCGCCCTTCGAGGAGTACCGCCAATGGAATGGGACCCCGATTCAATTGATCTGCGCTGGGCGGACGGTACAATCGGCCGAGACTCACCACATGCGGACTGCGGAATGCGGCTGAGCGGGGAGATGATTGCAGCAGTATGGTTTTTTTTACGCCGGGCAGGGCCAAAGTATCTACGCTGCTAGCGAACTCTAATCTAATGCCATTCAGGTCTTTGGTGATGGGGTGATTCACATAGGGCATCACCATGGGGGTATATACCCAAGGAAGCACTTCTCGAGAATCATTCAGACCAGCAGCCAAGAGGTCTTGCACCAAATCAGCGTTTACCCGAATGCCATAGCGGAAGAGACTATTCCGAAGCCGGAGTTTCTCATCTACGGGCACTGCAAGAAATTCAGGAGCCTCACTCAGGCTGTCCATTTCCGCATGAACCATGTCCAAGGCCCAAAGCGACTGCCCACCCGCCATGATGAATTGGTCCAATAGGTAAAGATCGAGATCAGTAAACCCTTTGGTGGGTTTGGGGATGAAGGCCAAATCAAAGGTATTCAAGCGCTGCAATTGAGCGGCTATAGAAGCTTGTTGCGTGATGGTGTCAACGGCAAATTCACGCAAGTTGAATCGTTCTACCACATAATGTTCAGAAAGTGTTCTTCCCAAATCAGCCAAATAACGAGGATTGAGTTCTCCATGTCCTTCTATGAAGGCAATGCGAGGTTTAGCAGTGGCGCTGATCTTCCGAATGGCATTGGCCAAGGTGTATTCTAACTTCTCGATGGAAGCGTTCATTTGCGACTCAGGCGACTGTCCGATTTGCGCTTGCAGAATGTTGACGGCAATTTCCTGATCTCCTAAAGACAAGAGCGCTCCCGGAAAAACTTGAAGCATTCTACTGCCTCCTTTTTCTTGGGTTTCCAACTGATAAGGCGTAAGACCTTTGGCCTGAAGTTGTTGGTAAACCTCATTGCGAGCGGTTTCACTTTCTTGATCAGAGGGATCAATAAACTGGTATTGGATCTTTGGGTTGTAGGCGCGCAGCTCATCGAGCAAGCGTTGTGTTTCGATCTGCAGTTTTCGGAAACCCGAAGGGAAATCGCCTTCCAAATACACCTTAACCAGGAGTACTTCGTCTAGACCTTCTACCAAGTTGATGGTAGTTTCACTCAAGCTAAAGCGCTTTTCTTCCGTCAGGTCGATGCGCAGGAAAAGTCTTCCAAGCGAAAGATTGATGACCAGCAAGCCGAGTACAATCAGTGCAAATCCCAACAAATGGGTATTTCTCTTCTGATGACTCACCAGCTTCGGCTTTGAAGGTGTAGGCGCGTACCGCTGAGGAAGAACAAGATGATACTGAGAAAGTAGACCAAGTCTCTGCTGTCAATCACTCCTCTACTCACAGAAACATAATGGGCATTGATGCTCAACCCTGCCAGTAATCTGCTGCCATTGCCTTGGGGCAACAACTTGGCAATCTCTTCAATTCCAAAAAAGAAGGTGAAGCACAGCAGGGCGGCCAATAAAAAAGCCACAATCGGATTGTTGGTCAGGCTAGAAGAAAACAGTCCGATGGCAGCGTAAGCTCCTCCCAATAAAAACAAGCCGATATAGCTTCCCCATGTTCCTCCCAAATCAATGCTACCTCGTGGTGCGCCTAGATCGTACAAAGAATAGAAGTAAAGCAGGGTAGGAAGGAGGGCGAACAAAACCAAACTGAAGGCCGCTAAAAATTTGGCGCCCACAATTTGCCATTCACTTAATGGCTGGGTGAAGAGCAATTCTAAGGTGCCATTGCGCTTTTCTTCAGAAAACATCCGCATGGTTATGGCGGGTAGCAAAAACATAAAAATCCAGGGGGAAAGAATGAAGAGACCATCAATATTCGCCCAACCGCTGTCGAGCAAATTGAACTGGCCAGGCAGTATCCAAAGAAAGGCTGCATTAATGGCCAAATAAGTGGCAATCACCATGGTTCCGGTGAGCGAATAGAGAAATGCCCTAATTTCTTTTTTATAAAGCGCAATCATGGATGCACTGCCAATTGATGGAGGCTCCAAGCTTGGGGCTTGTCTGCAAACAGCTGCTTGGTTTTGGTCCAAGTGGTAGCAAATAATTCACTGTTGCGGTAGGCTTCAAGATCTTGTGGCGACTCCCAATGACTATAGGTGAAGAAGATTTGCGCATCGTTTTCATCACGCCAAAGTTCTAGATGCAAGCAACCTTGTTGTTGGCGTATAAATGGGGCGCTTTGTTCGAAGATATCCTGAAACGTCTCCGTCTCCTCGGGTCTAAACACCATTTTGACGATTCGTCGGATCATTTAAAGTGCACTTCTATTCGGTCACGCAAATATAGTCCGAGCAGTTGGCTGGCCCCGTTGTTTTCAGGACCCACTTGTCTGTTCAAACCAATCTCTAAATACCCCATACTATTAATAATGGCCAAGGTTTCTCCTTCTCCGGCCTCATCATAAAAGGCAGAGATTTTTTGCACCACTTGTTTTCTGCCCATGTGAATGCTCAATGGTCTGCCCATTCGGTGTTCCTCAATCAACCTACCGGTGATATTGGTGATGAGATTGCCATACCGATCAATATGGAGTACGCCACCTACAATGGAGTTGTTGTCAGCACTCACAGTTGGTCGCAACGGACGTTTTTCCACCCATTGGTTGGTAGCCCTCCCCAACACATCTGAACTGCCTCCTTTTGCCAAGTGGGCAGCTGCAGGCAAGTAGAGGTCAAGTGCAGGGAAGTTGCTTTCTTCTCTTCGGAAATCCAGTTGCATAAGCTGTTCTATGCGCAATTCTGGTCTGAGCAAGCTGAATAGCCCGTTGTCAGGCCCCAAGAACCAATGGCCATCTTTTCGCATCAACAGGCCGTTGTACTTGCTGCTTCTACCTTCATCTACAGATACGATGTGAATGGTTCCCTTGGGGAAGAAAGCATAGGCATGACCCAAAACAAAAGCTGCCTGATCAAGTAGAAAGGGCTGAATATCATGACTGATATCAAATACTTGGGCCTCTGGCGCTTGCTGCAGCAAATGGCCCTTCAGAGCCGAAGCATAGAAGTCGCGATTTCCGTAATCAGTGGTGAGGGTGATAACTGCCATAAGCATTGGGCCAACACAAAACTACGCTAGGCTTTTAAGGGATTACTTATCAATAGTCATTAGAAGTACCTATGTTTTGAGCCCTTTCAAGAAAAGTTATTCACAGTTGGTAGAGGGTAATTCT